>JARHYT010000085.1 GCA_029264775.1 Helicobacter sp.
GGTTTTAATATAGATTCTATACAAATGCCAAATATGCCTAGTGGAAAATCTTTAACACTTTTAGCTTTTATAGTTGTTATTGTATTAATTTTCATTCTAGCAAGACCATTTGTTATTATAAATTCAGGTGAAGTTGGAATTAAAGTGAAATTAGGTAAATATAATGAACGACCATTAATGCCGGGGTTACATTTTTTTGTCCCTATTATAGAACAAATAATAATAGTTGATACAAGAGTAAGGGTACTGCATTTTTCACGCAATGAAGATATGGGAAATGTTGGCAGAGATGATCAAAGTGTCTTAAGAAATGATGCTATTAGCGTAATGGATGTAAGAGGATTGCCAGTTTCAATTGAACTTACTGTTCAATATAGACTTGATGATAGTAAAGTGCCAGATACAATTAAAATATATAGAACATCGTGGGAGCAAAAAATCGTAAATCCTGTAATAAGAGATGTAGTTAGAAGTGTGGTAGGGAATTATCCTGCAGAAGATTTACCAAACAAAAGAGATGAAATTGCAAATTTAATCACTTCAAGTTTTGAAGCAAAATTAAAAGCTACACCAAATCAACCTGTTATATTAGATTCTATACAGCTAAGAGAAATAGTCTTACCCCCTATGGTAAAAGAAAAAATAGAGCAAGTTCAAGCAGCAAAGCAAGAGGCGGATAGAGCAAAGCAAGAGGCAAATGCTTTAAGAGAAAGAGCTCAAGGTAAGGCAGATGCAGCAATAATTGAAGCAAAAGGTCAAGCACAAGCAAACCAACTTCTTAGCGATAGTTTATCTCAAAGATTACTTGATCTAAGACAAATTGAAGTGCAAGGTAAGTTTAATGATGCTTTAAGAGACAACAAAGACGCACAGATATTCCTTACACCCGGTGGTTCGGTGCCAAATATTTGGGTAGATTCCAAATCTAAGCAACGCACTACAATAAGCAACCAATAATATGGTTTGAAATATATGGTAAGTTGTATGAAAAGAATATGCTACATTAAGGATAGAGAATATATTCATAATTTGCTATATTTTATTTTTATAAAAATTTATGTATCATTGCATTTATCACATAAATATACTTACAACAAAGGGTTGTCAAATGCAATTAGATATTAGATGGAATAATGATGGTTTAGCCCCATGCATTGTACAAGACAACGCAACTAAAGAAGTACTAATGTTGGCATATATGAATAAGGAATCGCTAGAATTATCCATACGAACAAAAATCGCACATTATTTTTCTCGATCAAAACAAAGAGTGTGGATGAAAGGTGAAAGTAGCGGAAATACACAAAAAATCTGTTCTTTGCATATTGATTGTGATAGCGATAGCATTTTAATAAATGTGGAACAAAATGGTGTAGCATGCCATACAGGTAATAAATCATGTTTTTTTATGTCAATGCTAGAGGATCACTTAGAAACAACAAAACCAAATAGTAAAGAACCTTTAAAATATAGTATTGCAACATATGGAGTTTTAGATACACTATACCATACACTTTTAGAGAGAAAGAATGAAAGCGTAAAAAGCTCATACACATCTCTTTTATACACTAAAGGTGATAATGCCATTGCTAAAAAAGTGATAGAGGAAGCAGGAGAGTTTTGCTTTGCCTTTAAAGACAAAGAAATCAAAGAAATTGTTTATGAATGTGCCGATTTATTTTATCATATTTTTGTAGCATTAGCTAGTTTGAATATTCACCCAGATATTATTTATCAGGAGCTTTTAAGGCGTATGGGTACTAGTGGTATAGAAGAAAAGCAAAGTAGAAGTCAATCAAACTTAAACAAATAATGAGTGAACCAAGGTAAAGTACAAATGAGAGAAAAAATTCTTAATTTCATATCATATTTTCATATTTATGATTTAATTTTATTTTCTGCATTTCTGCTTATAGCTATGTGCTTTATTTTTTTATCATTCATAGCTTTTAGGAAAAAATTTATTTCAATACCATTTTTTCTTTTAGGTTTTGCTGTCATAATTGCAATTCCATTTGCCATAAAATATTTTATGGAAGAAAGATTCTATAAAATAGAAAAAGAAATTAGTTATGACAACACATATAACTATTCTGATGTGTATCAATACATAGCAGATATAAAGAATGTAGGCAGACGCAATATATCTGGTTGTGTATTTTCTCATGAAATATTGTATGATACAAGTAAAGATAGTGGTTTCACAAAATATAAGCATATGCTATTGAATTATATAAAACCAAAAAAAGTATATAGCAAGGATATACCTATGGATTTAAAGGTAGGGCAAAGTGTACATATTTCAGAAGTTATGGAGGATTATAAGCATAAAGGAGAACCATACATTACCAAAATAGAATGTTATGGCAAAAAAAGACATAGCGACACAACAAAGCTATTAAAGGGGATATATAAACCAAAAAAAGAAAGTGATGAAAATGAAGGCAAAAAAGATGATAAACTAATACAAGATATAGGCAATGAATCTAATGTGAATGACGAAATTGAATTTGACGAGTTTGATGAATTTGACATTGAAACTACAAATAAAAGTAATAAGACAGATTCAAAAACACAAGAGGAAATAAAGAAAACTCAGGATATATTTATATTGGAATCAGATGACAATACCAATCAAAATAATCTATCAAATACACCCGCACCTGATACAGATAACTTAAATTCATACAATAAGGATAATCCACCAACAGAAGAAACTTTGCCACCAAATTGGCGTGAGCTAAGAGATAATTTTAATGTTCCCTTGCTAAAAGAAACACCTAGGTAGAGCGTAATATTATAACTTTGGTTTTGGTCTAAAGAGTTGTGCATTTTATAGCTAATAAATTAGAAAAATAGATACAAGATTGGACTATTAATTATATTAATTTAGCATTCTAGATTATGTCATGCAAAATGAGTAATCATAAATGCCTACATTTCAATGATCTTATATAAGTTTTATATAAAATAGAACAGATAATTACATATATTAAGTTAAATACGAACAAGTATCAATAAAAATTGCAACAAAATGATAAATTAAGAACGGTGTCATATCTACTATGCTTATTGTTACATAAAAATAACGATAACATTACGATGATATATTTTTTATTAAATAAAGTATGTTTTTGGGTGATTTTCTGTTACAATTCAATCCTATATAACTCGGAGATATTATGAATAAATTAAAATATAAAGATTTTGGTGTTGATATAGATGAAGGCAATAACTTCGTCCAAGATTTAAAACCAATTGTTAAAGAAACATTTAACTCTATGGTGCTAGGTGGTTTGGGCGGTTTTTCTGGTTGCTTTAGGATGCCAAATAATTATAAAAATCCGATTTTATGTGCCGCAACGGATGGTGTCGGATCTAAACTGAGCTTAGCAATTGAATATGATGGTCTTGAAGAAATCGGAATTGACTTAGTGGCAATGTGTGTAAATGATTTAATTTGTGATTTTGCAAAACCAATGTTTTTTTTGGATTATTATGCTACACATAAACTCATTAATGCAGAGGCTATAAAGGTTATAAAAGGCATAGCAAATGGTTGTAGGCAGGCTCAATGTGCATTAATAGGTGGGGAAACCGCTGAAATGCCTAGTGTGTATGCAAAAGGTGATTTTGATTTAGCTGGTTTTGCCATTGGTATAGCAGAAGAAGAAGATATTAAGAAAAGACTAGATATTAAAGATGGGGATATAATACTAGGTCTTCCTAGTAGCGGTTTTCATAGTAATGGATTTTCTTTGATTAGAGGTATAATAACTTCTAAAAAGATTGATATTTTACGCGATTTACATGGGCAAAGAATTATTGATTTAATACTAAAACCAACAAAGATTTATGTTGATGATTTTCTAAAATGCAAGGATAAAATTAAAGCTCTTGCACATATAACAGGTGGAGGTATAAAAGAGAATTTTATACGAATTTTACCCGATAATATGCAGGCTATAATAGATGAAAAGTCAATACAGATTCCGGAGATATTTAAATTGTTTTTACCGCATATCGATAAAGAGGAAGCATGGCGAGTATTTAATATGGGCATAGGAATGGCAATTGTGGTATCAGGAGAGCATGCACAATCCATAATGCAGGACATTCAAGCCTACATAATCGGACATATAGAAACAGGTGATAAACGGGTAATTTTAAAGTGAATATCATGAATTTCAAAATGTGTTTAAAAATGTATTTAGTTCCGATAGGAATTGTGGCGGTTGGATTAGCTTTTTATTTTTTTGTGTTTGATTCCTTAAATCAATATCAACGACAAAGCGTAATAACAATTCTAGAAAATGGTGATAATAAAAATGGAGTTACGCTAGAACAAATTCGCATGCAAGAAGAATTAGACAAAATAAGAAAAAGTGCTAATGCAGATTTCATACAGAATACAATTTCAGAAAATATCAATCGTATAAGTTCATATACAAATATAGAATTTAACGAGCAGCAGGACACCAACAATGCCACTCATACAAAAGATAACTTAAATAAGAAGCAAACAACCCCTTCAAGTAAAAATCATGAACCGGTGAGATATACGCCATATAATCCAGCAAATACACACATAATACCAAATAATTTCAATGTAAATCCAAATTCTCCTACGAGTATAAAGCTAGATTCTAACACTAATGCTTTTGATATTAAAAGTTTTACTTTATTTTTATATAGCAACATAGATGTAGGATGGGCTATACCATATTCTAGACATGCAAAAATTTACAAGCTACCAAGCACAAATTCAAAGGTTATATATACTAATAAGGATATAGATAAAGTACAAATTGTAACCTTGAAAAATGCGTGGGCTAAAGTCAGATATATGCTAGAAAATAAAAAGTATGTTGAGGGATATATGCCTATAAACGCATTGAAATTTAAAAAAATGTAATTAATCTGTGCTTTTAATGAATTTTTGAAACTTCTAAGACTTTTTTAAATCAGCGTTCAATAAACCAAGAAATATACACAACAAGATTTATGTGTTATCTTAGTATCTCTTTGATATTATTACTTTTAACCATGTAGCCATAAAGAAATCATATCAAATTAACAATAAAAAAACAAATTAATATAATAGGCTTAAGATAGTTCAAGCAAAAACAACTTTAAACCTAATTTTACAAAAATATCAATATATTTTTAAACCTTAAGAAGATTCTAAGAGATATTGATAGATATAAATAACGCAGGAAGATATTCTCGACCAATCTAATAAATAAGAAAATACATTAAATGCAATCAAACAAAACCAAATCAATATAAAGATAAACTCATATAAACACCATACATAAAGTTTTATGAATCAAAGATGAAAAACTAATATTCTGTAAGCACATATTATATAAAAACTAAAATAATTCTATGATTTTAATTAATTTATACAAAATCTTAAGCAACATATCAAATGCTAATTGTTAAACCAAGAACAATATAATATAATTATATAAGCATAACCTATTACACTTTAATATTTGAAATATACAACTATTAATGTTATAGTTGTTTGTTTATATGCAACATATTATTATACTAGAATACCGCTATTATCTTTATATACAATAACTTTTTAGATGACTCTATTTATATAATAAACAATATATTTGTATTGTAATGACTAAGAGGAGATAAAAAGCCTATTCGTAAAATTGAGATAATTACAAACTCTAAACAAGGCTAAATATAATATTTGATAAATATAAATAAGTGAGGGGTGTGATTAAACAACCAAAATAATAATTTTATCCTATCTTATTATGCAGAAAATACTTTGCTAATCTTGTGATTAGCAAATAAAATATAAGGAGATAAAACTATAACAATAAAGCCAGATTAATTAGCCATTCAATAATCTAATAACATGTTGTTGGACAGCATTTGCTTGACTCATTGCATAGCTACCAGATTGTGCCAAGATATTAAGCTTATTAAAGTTAGCAGATTCTTGTGCAAAATCCACTT
>JARHYT010000089.1 GCA_029264775.1 Helicobacter sp.
TTTTTATGTCTTAGGACCACTTGTTACAGATATTGCAGCAGGGTATGACCATATAGCAAGTGCTATTGGGGCTTGTGTTGCTGCGTGGAAAGGTGTAGCAATGCTTTGCTATGTAACACCAAAAGAACATTTAGGCTTACCAAATGCAAATGATGTGAGAGAGGGTATTATTGCCTACAAAATAGCTGCACATGCAGCTGATATTGCACGAGGTAGGATTGGGGCAAGAGATAGAGATGATGAAATGAGTGATGCTAGATATAGCTTTGATTGGAATAGGCAATTTGAATTAGCCCTAGATGGAGAGAGAGCACAAGAATATCACGATGAAGCATTACCGCAAGAAGTCTTTAAAGATGCAGAATTTTGCTCTATGTGCGGACCAAAATTTTGTAGTTACAAAATCACACAAGATATTTTTAAAAACTATAAAGAGGAAGAATACCAAACAAAAACATTATCATCTTAGATAATTATAATTGTGTGTAATGGTTAGTCGCTACTTCTTGCAAAAGTTATTAATTTTGCTAGTTATATTGAACAAATAATTACAAATATAATAACTTTGCTAATTTTGGCATTTTGTCTAGTAGATTCACTAAAAAGCATAAAGTAATAAAAGAGTATAAAATCCCATATATTGATTCTTATGTTATAATTTATACCCATATTTGTTAAACATGGATAGCACAAAATGATAATTTGCTGCAACTCTAGTATAATGCTTTATTGTGTTTGAATCATGCTTTTAGATTCTCACTTAAAATTCCAAATATCTTAAAGATTTGTAGCACAAAGTCTTTATGGTTAGAATCTAAAATAAGATATTTTATCTTTCAATTTATCTTTATCAATCATCATAATATTCTCCCAATAAAATTTTGAAATATTTTTCAATATTGGGTGTAAGCTGTTTTGTTTCTGAAGCACTTATAAAATCGCCCTCTAACAACAAAAATTGTTTATAATCAATCACCACATCACAATTTCCAAAATAATACGGAATATATGGAATCATGTGTTTAAAAATATCTACATAACAATAAAGACTATATTTTTCTTTTGCAACATATATTGCATTAGCACAATCTTTTGTAATAAAAGTTTTTGAACGCCTTAAAGCATTAATATCTCGCATTGTATAAAACATTGCTACATATTTTGAAACTCTTTTTTTATTGGGATACTTATCAATATAATTTGCAATAAAATCAAAATTATTCAATCTAAAATTTTTACCCTCAAAGGTTTTAAAATTATAATTTTTTATAAAACCATAATCCATTCCTTGTTTATCTCTTTTGTACAAAGCGATTATGATTGGAAAAAAACTTAAAGATTTTGGACAAAAACGCTCTGAGCTAATAATTACTGAATCTATTAATTTATAGTTACTTGAAAAATCTTTTAAACTTTTAAAATTATTCTCTTTTATCAAATAAGACAATGGATGTAAAACACAGATATAATCTGCTTGCAGAACATTATAAGAACGCAGAAAACTAATTCCAATATCCCTTGTTCTAAGCTCTAAATCTACCTCATCGCTATCTTTACTTTTTAAATTATTTTGCACAATTGAAGTTTTATCATTATAGGGAGGATTTCCTATAATGATAAGTTTACTATTTTGTAAAATATTAAAATTTTTTCTACTAACATTCAAAAGTGCATTTTTATGCAAAAAAATAGGCGGTGTTGTGCAATGACTAAATCTTTGCCTTGCTTTATTAATTGCTTTTATATCAATATCAATGCCTATTTTTTCTTTAAAACCTTGAATATCTAAAAAGTTACCATATCCACAAGAGCTATCAAGCAAAATATATTGTTCTATGGAAGAGACAAAATTTAAAAGCATATTATAGGCAATTTCAACAATGTCCTTAGGAGTATAAAAACTCCCTAGATTAATACTTTCTTTTAGATTTAAATGTTTTTGGGTACTCAACACAAACTCTTCTTGTTTAACTTTGAAGTAATTATAACATATACTTACTTTAATACCATAAAAACAATTAATATGATAATATCCATATTAACAAAAATTATTAATTACACTTATCTTTTACTTAGTTTTTTACATTTGTATAATTAGAGATTGCAAATTATAAGCAACATAGCTTTATAACTTATTATTTGCTTTCAATATCAATATGTGCTTTTAACCATTGTAATATGTCTTCTACAACTTCTTCTTTATTGATTTCTTGAAATATTTCATGTCTTGCTTCACTATATAATTTTAAAGTTGTATCAAATCCGTATTTTTGAAAATTGTTACTTATCTCAATTACACCTTTACCAAAATTACCGCAAGAATCGTGATCTCCACTTATAATAAATATAGGTGGTTTCTTTAAATCCTTATTAGATAATGGGCTATCATTATCTAATGGAGTTCTCACCCATAAAGTACCATTAAACAAAGCTATAAAGCTATCTAATGAAAATACAAATTGACATGCAGGATCTGTTTTATAAGCATTTACGCCCTGTGAATCTCTATTTAACCACGCAAATTCACCTGTGCTATGAACAGAATTAGAATCATATTTTTCAAATGGTTTATTAAAGCCACCAAATGACAGGCTATTTATAACATTCTTTCCTAACTCATTAGCATTTATTGCTTTAAAAAATTTTGCCATTAATACACCAACGCTAAGCAATGGATTATGAGCGGGTGAACCCGATAGAATCAACGCATCTAATACATTGCCATATTTTTTTAAATATCCCCTTGACAATAAAGATCCCATGCTATGCCCAATAAGCACAAATTTATAATTTGCAAATTTATCTTTTAGCAATTGTGTTAAATGATACATGTCATCTATTGCTTTTTGAAATCCATCAAATTCATTAGTTGAATTATTTAAGCCACCCATTTCTCCCCATGCGTGATTATTATCAATGCTTTTGCCATGTCCCCTATGATCGCTAATTGCCACTACATAGCCATGCCTAGCAAGTTGCTTGCAAAACCATTCATACCTTTCCTTATGTTCTACCATGCCATGTGCAATTTGTATGATAGTGTTAGTATGGATACATAATTTGCTATCCTTTATATCATCTTTAGACATATATATATCATATTTGATAGGCAAGCCACCATGTTGAGATATAAATTCCAAGTCTTTTTGTATCTCTATTGAATCAGTTTTCAATGTATCTTGCAAATTAGCCCCTTTATAAAATTAAACCTTCAAAGACTTTATGGCTTGTTTTCTATCAGCTTGTTTGAAAATATAGTTTCCAGCCACAACCACATCAACACCAGCATCTTTAAGGTTATATATATTTTTGTCATTTATGCCACCATCAACTTCTATCAAACAATTTGGATTTCGCATAAGTATTAACTCTTTCAAATCTGTTATTTTTTCCAATGAAGATTCTATAAATTTTTGTCCGCCAAAACCCGGATTAACACTCATTAGCAATACCATATCTATATCACTGATAATATATTTTAAACCCTCTAGGCTTGTATGTGGATTTATGGCAATACAAGGTGATATATCATAATGGCGAATCTTTTGTATCAGTCTATGCAAATGTATTTCACTCTCTAAATGAATACTCATGTATTGTGGTTTAATTGGAGCGTAAAGATCTACAAAAAAATCTGCATTTTCAACCATGAAATGTATATCAAGAGGCATAGAAGTAATAAGCGGAATCTGCTCTAAAACACATGGTCCAATAGTCATATTTGGAACAAAATGTCCATCCATTACATCTATATGTAGCAAGTCGCAACCGCCATTTACAACACTCATGATCTCATCCTCTAACCGCAAAAAATTAGCCGATAAAATGCTAGGTGCCACTTTAATTATCTTTTCTTTACTGCTTGAATTGTTTATAAACACTTTTTCCTTGTTTTCTTCTTCATCAATATCTCTCATTGAAAGTTTAGCTAAACCCTCAATATCATGAACTTCTTTTAAAGAACTTAATAATTTCTCAAACTTTGGATTCAAGCCTAACATATTTTTTCCTCTTAAGTTTTTAAATCACGCATATTGCAATAGAAAATAGCCCAATAATACATTAACTTTGTTAATTTTTATCAAAGCTAGCTAAGGTAAAGACTTAACATATAATATTTATACAATGCTAATTTATTGAATCGTATCCTAAATTATTGTAATTTATAAGCAACCAATAATGTGATGAATAAATAGGTAAATATTGAAATATAGAATTAAATGTCATATGTTTGGTATCACTAGTTTTTCAAATTTATATAGCCAAATTAAATAAAATGGATTGTCTTGTATTATAACTATATATGCAAAAATAATTGTGTTAGAAAGTAGATACTTTATTTAAAGGTGTAATGAACTCCTTAACCAGATCAATTTTATTTGCAACCATAAAATGAAACTTATTGTGTAAAATCTTTAAGCTTTCAAATAAGTTATATGAAATCTCTAAACCAACTTTATACTCTTCTACACCACCCTTATTATGTGCTACTTCAAGCCTTTCTATCCAATTGTTTGGTATATAAACACCGGGTAATTTATCACGCAAAAATAATGAAGTTTTGTAGCTAAACACGGGGAAAAAACCCAACACAATTTCACTCTTTGTGTTATATTCTTGATTTGCCCTACTAACAATTGATAACAATGACTCTGCTGCTTCCAATGAATATACAGGCTGTGTAAAAAGTGCTTGAACTTCAGAATTACTCAATTTCTTATAGATTCTTGATTTTATTGAATCTGAATTATTTGAGTAAGAATTAATAACTTGAAAATTATAAATCTTTTTTACCTTATTTTTCAAAGCCTTACCATTAATAGCTACCCCGCGATTAAGCCCATCAATAATACAACCAAGTTTTAATGAGCTATTTTCAAACACACCTTTTGATTGAATACAATCTCCATTTTTTAAACTATCCCCCGTTAATGTTAAAAATGTACGCAATCCAAATTCATTAATAGCTAAAATGTCCCCACATAATGCAATAGAATTTCTATCTCTCATGGAAATAGTACAAATAACAGGCTTCTTTAACGCATTTTGAAACTTTAAAGAACTCAAAATCGATGATGGTCTGAATCTAGCTAGTGGAGAATCTGTACATACAATACAATCAAATTCACTTGCATGTTCTAGCTTTTCCATTATAGTATCATCAATACTACTACTTATGCTTGGTGAAACCTCAAGGCTTAAAAATGTTTGATTTGAATGCAATTTATCAATCAAGGATTCTATTTTATCTCCACTCATATTATCTCCTTCTTACTGCAATGTTTGTCTTATACTCTCTACTGCCTTTACAATATTTATAAGACTAGGTTTTACTTCTTCCCATTTTCTTGTTTTTAATCCACAATCTGGATTAATCCACAATTGATCTTTTGGCAACACCTCTAGCAAAGCTTTGATTTGACTTTGTAATTCATCAACGCTTGGTATTCTAGGGCTATGAATGTCATAAACTCCCGGTCCAACCTCATGTGTGTATCCAACCTGTTTGAATACCTTTAATAATTCATTCCCACTTCTCGCAGTTTCAATACTTATAACATCCGCATCAAGTGCCTCAATTGTCTTTATAATATCATTAAATTCGCTGTAACACATATGAGTATGAATCTGTGTTTTTGGCAACGCAGTTGCACTAGATATTCTAAAGCAATCAAGTGCCCAAGTTTCATATATTTTTACATTTTCCTCCCTCAATGGATAACCTTCTTTGAATGCAGCCTCATCAACCTGTATAATCTTTATGCCCGCATCCTGTAAATCACTAATTTCATCACCAATACACAATGCAATTTGCCTGCACACATCTTTTCTTTCTAAATCATCTCTAACAAAACTCCAATTTAGTATCGTTACAGGACCAGTTAGCATACCTTTTATCACTTTTTTTGTAAGACTTTGTGCATAAGTGATCCACTTAATTGTCATTGGTCTTGGTCTTTGAATATCGCCAAATATTATAGGAGGCTTAACACATCTGCTACCATAGCTTTGCACCCAAGCATTTTTACTAAACACAAAACCATCTAATTGCTCACCAAAATATTCTACCATATCATTTCTTTCTGGTTCTCCATGGACTAATACATCAAGCCCTGCTTCTTCTTGGAATCTAACACAATCTTGAATATATTCTTTAATACCATTTTCATACACATCTTGCGGTATTTCACCTTTTTTATACTTCAAACGCAATGATCTAATTTCTGGAGTTTGAGGAAAAGAGCCAATAGTAGTTGTAGGCAGTAGTGGTAAATTAAATTGCTCTTTTTGTATCTTTATCCTATCTTCAAAAGCTGCTTCTCTTTGTGATAATGTATGGCTTGCTACTCTATCTCTTATTTCTTTATTATTAGTTTTATTTGATTTTTTTCTATTTGAATTTATCTGCTTATTTGCATCGAAGTAAGCATTTGTTTTTTCGCTAGCTTTACCTCTAAATAAAGTTTCTAAAATCTCAATTTCTTCTATTTTTTCTTGTGCAAAACTCAACCAAGAACAAATTTCAGGATCTAGTTTATTTTCCCCTTCCTTACTAAAAGGTACATGCAAAAGAGAACAAGAAGAGCTAACCACAATGCGTTCTTTTGGTACAAATGTAGCTATATTATTTAATAACTCCAATTTAGATTCTAAATTTGCCACCCAAATATTGCGTCCATCAATTACACCCGCATACAATAATTTATCGCTTTTACTAAATGAGTGCAATATATGTTTATTGTTTTCTCCTGCAATGAAATCCAACCCTATACCATGTATGTCTGTTTGCAAAAGTATCTCTGTAAGCTCATTGCTATGTTCAAAAAATGTGCTAACAATTGTTCTAATACCAATTTTACTAATTTCGTCGTAAATATTCTTAATATTGGATTCAGTATAGATACAACAAGAAGTAAATATCCTGTGTTTCAAGCCATAAACAAAAATTGGCTCACTAAATTCTATAATCACCTCAGAATCTAAACATGCAATCTGTTTAACCAAATCTAAATAAGCAATCTTTAACTTATTAAATATATCGTGAGAATCACCTTTAATAATTTTACTCAAACCAAATAATGTAAAAAGTCCAACCAAACATATTTTAGGCTTATACCCTAACTCTTTTGCCTCTTCATATTGCAACTTGATATACTCTATATTCGCCTTATAATTATCATCAATACTAAGCTCTGGCACAACATAATGATAATTTGTATTAAACCATTTTGTCATCTCACATGCAACACCACTTTCATGCCCTCTAGCCATTGCAAAATACCCTTCTAACCCACTTAAATGCTTAAACCTTTGTGGCTTTGCATTAAGCATATATGCTATATCAAGCACATTATCATAATAACTGAAATCATTGACGCACACAAAGTCAAGATTTTTTTGTAATTCCCAATGTTTAATACGCAACGATTTAGCAACAGATTCCAACTCTTGCTGACTACACTTTTCACTCCAAAAGCTTTCTAATGCTTTTTTTAATTCTCTATTTTTTCCAATACGAGGAAAACCTAATATATTGCCCATGATTTCTCCTATAAATAAAAAAGTATATTTACAATTGTTACATAAAAATTTAAATACAATATGTAATTTAATTTTTTAGTAAAATTTTTATTAATAGGGTATTAATTTATGGTGGAAAAGATGCTAAAAATATCGCAAGTAGGGTAGTTCAACGCAAAGATACTAAAAGTAACAAACACAATATGTAATTTAATTTTTATGTATTTATATAACGATGGTAACTATTTATAATAGTACATACGCAATTTAGCTGCCTACTTCTCCTTATAATAAATGTCAAGATAATTGAAAAAATCCAACATAAGCTGTATATTTTTTTCTCCCTTTTTTATTTCAAAACCAGAACATACATCAATAAGCATAGGATTTAAATCTAAAATACTGTCAATATTATCCCTGCAAATACCTCCAGCCAGCCATAAATTATTGCAAAATCCTGTTTGTTTATTTAAAAAATCTTTTATCTGTTTTGTATCTAATTTATTTGCACTGCCAGCACTACTATCAAATAAAGCAAAATGTGTGTTAAAGTGAAAATTAGAATCTTGATTTAAAACTGATAGATCACAACTCATAGTAGGATAAAATGGCAGTATATTATAGTCCTTTATTTCATCATTCAGATTCCAAATAGATATATCGCCATAAAAAATACTAGATTTTTTTTGTTTAGATTCAATCCCATTATTTTGTATAAAAAAATCAAGTGCTACATCATGTAATTGAATGCAATCTATATAGCCATTATGCAAGCACTCCATACCTTGCTTAAGACAAGATTGAGTTACTACACCAACGCGTATAGGCTTATACTCCTTATCCGCAAAATATTCATTAAATACATTATTCATATTTTTCATAAAGCCCATATCAACAAATCTAGGGCTTTTATCTGTTAATATAAAACCCAACAAATCGGCGTATTTAAAACATTCAACCAAAAATTTATTATCATTAATACCACATGCTTTAACAAGTGGCTTTAATATATTTTGTTTATAATTTACATGTGTTAAACTATTCTTATCATGGAATCTTCTAACAATTCTATAAAAAATATCGTGCTTACACCCTCTTAAAAATATATTTTTAAGACTATGCAATGTATTGCTTATATTATTATCTAGTTTTTCTACTAAGAAACTACCACATAAAATGCCATCAAATCCGCTACTACCGGCTACAAACGCATCATAATCAGATTGTATGCCAGATTCAAATATTACAGGTATATTCCTTGGTATAGATGAACGCAATTTTATTGTATCCATTTTATTTATTTCAAATGTTTTTAGATTCCTTGAATTAATACCAACAACAGCTCGTGTTAAATCCATATCGCATATTAGTTTATATTCATCGATATTATGTATTTCAACTAATGGCGTTAGATTATAAGATAAAACTTCGTTATATATTTCAATAAAAGATTCCATGTTGTTTGCAAATACAGCGACAATTAATAAGATCATATCAGCTCCGCAAAGGTAGCTAACCTTAACTTCATCTTTTTGTAATATAAAATCTTTGCGTAAAATACATATGTTAGGAAAAGCATTTTTTACATCTTGTAAATCCTTTAATGAACCTTTAAAGTAATCTTCCTCACACAAAACCGATATTGCATTAGCTCCTTGAGACAAATATGTTTGTGCAAGTTTGATAGGATTTGATATATCACCTATATATCCTTTTGTGGGACTAGCCCTTTTTATTTCCGCTATAATTAATGGGCTTTTTTTATCATCAATAACTACAGGCTTTATTATATCTACTTCACGCTTATTTGGTATTTCATATCCTAAATTTGCACCAAATTGCTTTAATTTAACATATTTTGTTTGACAAATTTTTTCTAGTATCTCAATATCACTAAATTTCATGGACTTCCTTTATCTTGTTTATTTATATTATCGTTTATATGTTGCTTTATGGTTATTGAAAAATCAGCAGAATCTATAATCTTGTATTCATTGCAACCACTTTGCATGCCCAAATCACAAGCTTTTTTAAAAAACTTTTTAGCCTGTAGTCTATCAGCCTTAAAACCATATCCATTCTTATATGATACAGCAAGATTATAGCATGATTGTTCGTCATCGTTGGAACATGCCATAAAAAAGATTCCATTAGCCTTTTTATTATCAACCTCAACACCATGCCCATTCACATATAGCATAGCAAGATTATAACAACTTGGCATAAATCCATATTCACAACTACTTTCATAAATTTTTTTTGCTTTTAAATACTGCTTAACTAACTCATGGTTATAAGCTAACTCAAAACATGCTTCCATAATATTATAATTACACGATTTCTGTAAATATGGCATAGCATTATTATATTGTCTAGCAATATTATATATGTGTGCTATCGCTATGCAAGTTGATTTTTCATCACATTCTTCAACACTTTGTAATTCATTATCTATAAGATATTCACAAGATTTTTTATCTTCTTCTAGGCAAGAGTAAAACAATTCTTTTGTGGTTAAATTATTGTGATTTACTACTGATTCTGCGTCTAAAATAGTATGAAATAAAAACAATTCAAATAAGAATGTAAAATAAAAGATTTTATTAAAAATAACATCTTTTTTCATTCTATATTCCTTGAAATAAATTCAAGAATTATTGTATCAGAATCTATTTAAATTCTTTACAATCAAAAGCAACAATAACTATTTATAAACATACTCTTTTGTTAAATGCAATTGGTTATTAATGCCTTTTGTCATTAAAAGTTGAAATAAATCAACACTGCCAACACGAAACGCCGAAGCACAAGAACGCAAATATAAGTCCCACATTCTAATAAACTCCTCATCATATTTCTTACGAACTTCATCTAACACATTATTAAAATTTTCATTCCAAATATCTAAGGTTTTAGCATAATGAATCCTAAGACTTTCTGCAAACAACAAATGGAAATCCCATTCACTAATAGTGCTAATAACTTCTCTTAAAGATGGTATATACCCGCCCGGAAAAATATATTTATCAATCCAAGCATTTGTTTTTCCCTCAAACATACCCAATATAGAATGCAATAAAAATGAACCACCCGGTTTTAATGCCTGCTTTACTTTCATAAAATAAAGCGGGAGATTCCTTTGTCCCACATGTTCAAACATTCCAACAGATACCACCTTATCAAAATGATCTTGAAAATCTAATGATTGATAATTTAACAATTTAATCTCTATTTTGTCCTCGAGTCCTTCTTGTTTGATTCTATCTTTTGCTTTGTTGTATTGCTCTTCAGATATTGTTATACCCACAGCATGAATATTATATTGTTGAACTGCTCTGATAACAAGCCAACCCCATCCGCAACCTATATCCAAAAGTTTATCGCCATCTTTCAAATCAAGTTTTTTAAGCGTATGATCTATCTTGTTAATCTGTGCCTCATAAAGCGTATCGTTAGCATTTCTAAAATAGGCACAGGAATAACTCATTGTTTTATCAAGCCAAAGCTTATAAAAATCATTGCCTAAATCATAATGGCTTTTAATATTCTTACTTTCTTGTCCTTGTGATATATTACTCAATATATCTTTTTTGCTTTTTAAATCCTTACGATTAGAGAAAAAATACAAGATTCTAGCAATTTCATCATAATCTCCCTTTATCTCCATCTTACCCTGCATATAATGTCTTGCAAATACTAAGCTAGTATCTTTGAATAAATCCAAAAAATTTATTTTCTCATAGAAAATCAAAGAGAATTTTGGTGGATTATTGCTACTACAAACCTCATCCTGATCCCAAAATACAATCTTAAAATCTCCATAACACCATTGTTTCATTATTTTTTTAATTAACATTTTTTCAAACATAACTTTTGCCCCCATAAAAGATAATTTTTATCATTTGATATTATTTCTCTTAAATGTTAATATTTAATAAAATTTCACAATAAATATTGTATTATTAACTTTAGATAGAATAAATTTGATAATATGAAACAATTTTTACAACAACCATACATAATATATTTTAAATACTAATAATATTATTTGGATATAATGTTATCATTAAAAGGGATACCATGCCATTAAAGAAAAAACTAGAAAATCACAAAGCAGCAACAAAAAGTTATATACATACATTGTGTGAATTGATAGGAGACAATCCAAGTAGAGAGGGGCTTACTAAAACACCAAATAGAGTTTCTGAACTAAAAGATTTTCTGTATAGTGGATATAATACAAACTTAGAAGAAGTTTTAGATTCTGTATTTAGCGATGGTGCATGCAATGAAATGGTGATTATAAAAAATATAGAATTTTATTCTATGTGCGAACACCACTTACTTCCATTTTTTGGGACAATATCAGTAGGATATATACCAAATAAACAAGTAGTTGGAATATCAAATATTGCAAAGCTTGTAGAAACATTTGCAAGGAGATTGCAAATACAAGAAAATATGACCACTCAAATAGCAGATTCAATGATGAATTTTCTCAAACCAAAAGGGGTAATGGTGGTTTGTGAGGCATTACATCTCTGTATGGCAATGCGTGGAGTATCCAAACAAAATGCAACAATCATTACTTCAGCAGTAAGAGGATTATTTCAAAAAGATTCACGCACTCGCACAGAATTTATGCAGCTTGTCAATAGGCAACAATAACAAATATAAAATACATTATATTGTGATTATCATTTGATTATATGGTATTTTAACCACATAACAATGAATTTATTTATAAATACACTATATCACATTTAGCCCTGCAATTATCAAAGAATAAACAACAATCTATTAATCTATTAACTAGCTATCCTCTTGTGGCTCATCTGGTAATGGCATTATTTCATCACTTGTTCCAATTTGTTCTTTGATCTTTGCTGCAATTTCATTTGCAACTTCTACATTTTCTCTTAAGAAAACTTTGGCATTTTCCCTACCCTGCCCTATTTTTTTATCCCCATAGGATAACCATGCACCGCTTTTGTCTATAATATCAAGCTTTACACCATAATCTATGATTTCTCCCTCTTTGCTTATGCCTTCTCCAAACATAATATCAAACTCTGCCTCTCTAAATGGTGGTGCTACCTTATTTTTCACAACCTTTGCTTTAGTACGATTACCTATTATATTATCACTTTGTTTTAGTGTGGCAATTTTTCTAATATCAATCCTAACACTAGCATAAAACTTCAAAGCATTTCCGCCTGTAGTGGTTTCTGGGCTACCATACCCCATTGTCCCAATTTTCATTCTGATTTGGTTTATAAAGATTAAAGTTGTATTCATTTTAAATAAAACAGCAGTAATTTTTCTTAATGCATGACTCATCAACCTAGCCTGAAGTCCAACATGCTGATCGCCCATATCACCATCAATCTCTGCTCGTGGTGTTAAAGCCGCAACAGAATCTACAACAACTAAATCTACTGCTCCACTACGCGTAATGGTTTCTAGTATCTCTAATGCTTGTTCTCCATTGTCTGGTTGGCTAACTAATAAATTTTGCGTATCAACACCTAGATTCTTTGCATAATATACATCAAGTGCATGTTCTGCATCAATAAAGGCACAAACACCGCCATTCCGTTGACATTCTGCTATTATTTGTAAAGATAGTGTCGTTTTGCCACTTGATTCTGGTCCATATATCTCTATGATCCTACCTTTTGGAACACCACCTATACCCAACGCCAAATCAAGCCCCAATGAACCAGTGGAAATAGAATCTATCTTTTCTACTTGCTTATCACCAAGTCTTATTAACATGCCCTTACCAAATGCTTTATCAACTTGTTTCATAGCATTTTCTAAAGCTTTTTGCTTATTTACATCAATTGCCATACATACCCTTTATTTAAATTTTATGGATTCTATCATAACAATATGGATTTATATTAAGGCGTTTTAAATATCTATTTTGTATCCTAATAATAATTAAAACAATAAATTTATTAAATTTATCATGTGCGTATAATATTGTGGATATTATTGTCTTTGAATATTAATAATTTAAAATTCTAAAATTAATTTTTATCATATTTTTTATCAGTTTAATATAAAGTTGTTATTTTGCTTTAAACTTCGTTATTCATCAACAAGGAAAATCATGTATATAGGCAACAAATATACAAAGCTATTGCTCTTCATAATACTAGCATTGTGTATGAAAGTATTAGCAAGCGATATAAATAGTGAATTTAAGAATATATTATGGCTGAATGAAATTAACAAGCAATGCCTCAGTGAAAATATACCAAATGATATAAAACAACCCTTTTGGATACACAATGATACATATAAAAACACTAAGCAAAAACAAGACATTTTTGCTAATAAACTTAAAAAGCATTTTTTGGATATAGACCTATATAAACAAAGAGTTAAAGAATCTGAATTAAGCTACAGGAATTTTATGAAAGTATTGGAACATGAAGGAACATATTTTATATATGAGTATAGCCTACCACCATATGGTGTTTATGGACATAATATACCACATGAATTGAAATTTCAATTAAGCTTAAAAGTACCTATTTGGCGTGGTGCGTTTTGGAGTAAAGGAACCGTTTTTATTGGATATACTCAAACAATGTGGTTTCAACAATTCAACAGCAAGTATTCAAATCCAGTGAGAGATACAAACTATAAACCTTCAATATTCTACTCTTACCCTGCAAATTGGAATCTATTTGGCGGTAAAGTTAAAGAATTGCATATAGGTTTTTTACACTATAGCAATGGAATTGGTGGTGATGAATGCGAAAGAAATCCTGATGGCATAAGACCACCTAATTGCAGATCTAGAAGTGCTAGCAATAGACTCATGCTTGAAGGAATTTGGGAAATTGATAGATTTGGGGTGCATATTAGTGCTTGGCCATACATTCCGCTTAGAAGAGATAATCCAGATCTTGTAAAATATATGGGTTATGCAAATTTGAGGTTATACTATACACACAAAAAACATTTTATTGAAATACACATTTCACCCATAATCACAAATTATACTAAATATTATGGATCTATACAGGTTGGATATGCATATGCGTTAAATCGTTTTGTTGCATTATACGGACAATACTTCTATGGCTACGGAGATAGTTTATATGAATATAATATATTGTCGCACCGTATTGGTATTGGCTTAAGAGCTGTAGGATTTTAATCAATATAAATTTACACACCTTAATAATAAGCCGATATAATCTATTGCGTTATTTTAGCAAGGAAATACTATGTTTAGGGGTTTATTATTAAGGATTCTATTATTAGTTAGCGGTAGTCTTGTAAATGCATATGATGAAATGTATGGAAATCTAACACATGAAGAATGGCAATATACATATAACTTTTGTATGCAAAATAATGCAAATGCCTGTGATTATTTAATAGATAATGGGTTGGTTAGTGTTCAAAATTGTCTTGATAATCAATGCCAAATAGTAGGCATGATATACACTCTTGCAAGAAGATATTCAGAAGCTGTGGAATATTTTGAAAAACTATGTGAAATGGGAAATATTGCTAGTTGTGGAAATGCTGGAGATATATATTACTTTTATTTAAATGATTATTTTCGTGCAAAATCGTTTTATGAAAGATCATGCAAACAAAGAAATAGTGCTAGTTGCTATGAGTTGGGAATCATGTACGGGGATGGCAAGGGAGTTAGGCAAAGCTTTGAAAAAGAAGATAGTTTTTACAAACAAGCTTGCAATGGTAGGGAGCCATTAGGCTGTTATAACCTTGGAGTATCATATCAAAATCAAACAAATATCAAAAATAATCAATCAATAGCAAAGGAATTTTATGGAAAAGCATGTGATTACGGCTATCAAGAAGGTTGCGATAGATACAGAGAGTTTAACGAGATGGGTATAAAATAGTTGCGAAGCAATAGATATTTTAATAACAAAATACTAAGATATGCCGATAAATCTGCTCTTTTATATGGAATTGTAGGCATTACAAACACCATTATAGGATATGGCATTATGTTTGGTCTTACATTTGTTGGCGTAATACCAGAAATAGCAAACGCAATAGGTTATATTTTAGCATTTATAAATTCCTATATACTTAACAGAAAATTTACCTTCAAATCTAAAAATAATCACAAGAGAGATTTTACCAGATTTTTATTTGTAACAATTATAGTATATTTTGCAAATTTACTTACTCTAGTGATATGCTTTAGAACATTTAATATGAATGAGTATATATCACTTATTATTGCAAATATAGTTTATATCATACTTGGTTATATATTGCACAAGTGTTGGACATTCAAATAATTGCTAACAAAACAAATAGCAATATAGGTTAAAATTCATGATTTTATAATAAAACAAAGTAAATACTAAAATCATAAATTAAAGTATTTAATGATAAAAGCACCCTAAATATGGAATCTGAAATCAATATAAATCCCACATTCACATGAAATAATAAAAAACTGCGTATATGGCAAAACCAAATACAACACATTTTTTAAAAATGATAGTGATTAATCTAGTGGCCACTCACGCACAGCTCTGATATCATACTTGTTTATAATATCAAAATATGCCTTTGTTGCATTATCATCATCATGATAGTTTGAATCTACATAAATATTTCTAAACTTTTGTAGCTCATCACCGAGGTTAAATGGCACATTATCCAAAGGAGTAATAAGCACTTTAACACTTCTTGTTCTTGAGTTAGGATCAAAAAGTTTTACATGTTGAATAATAACTTTTTGTAAAGTTGCTCGCAAATTATCACTTAAATATGGACTTTCTTTAACAAGTGTAATCATCCCTGCACGAGATGCTTCTAATTCAGAATAATACTTAGCCGTAATTCTTTTTTTCTTTTCAGCTCTCATCAATTCTTGCTCTTTTGTAAGTGGTATATTTTTATTAAACGCAAAGAATCTTTTATTTGACAATGTAAATAATGTATCTGCTAGCGTATCAGCTTTAATATACACTCTAGCTTCTTGCAATTCAAAATCATACATTTTTAAAATTGTAATTGCTGAGTCAAATATCCCTTGAACTTCATCGTCATACTCTTTTTGCAATCTATCATACTCTTTACCATACTTCTCCCTGATCTCCCTTGCCTCGCGTGTCTTGATAGCATGCATTTCTTTGAATTCTTTTACTTCCTCATTCTCTTTGCATTCCCCACACTTACAGCCATGTTGATGACTTCCTTTCGATTCCAAAAGCATACCAAAATGCTCTATCTCATCATATATTTCTCCTATTTGCTTATCTCTGTCCTCTCTTAATTTACTCACTTTATTATTATATTTTTCATCAGCATCATCGAAATCCTTGCTAATTTTTTGAATCAAAGCGATGTTTTTCAACAGAATACTTGGCATTGTCTTATATCTATATGCTTTTGAATGCATCTTTGTTTTTAGATCAACTCTAAGGTTAGAAACATCCGATTTCAATACACATTGTTCAACACCATAGCTATCCAAGTCATCTACCACTAGATTAGATTCACTACTGCATTCAAACCTATTAGGTACAAATTTATTCACATCTTGCCCAAAATTACTAACAATATCACCAAACGCCTTTTGTTTTAACTGATAATCAGTTAGAGAAATTTCAAAACCAGCATTTTTCAACCCAAATAATGTAGTATTTAAATCCTTGAATTGACATTTAGCATACTTATCATCTCCATAACAAGAATATTCAATGCCCAACGACTTGACATCCTTAAGACTAGATTCTACTAACTCTAATGCTGTGGTTTTACCAAAACTCACTCCGCAAGACATAGCACACATAGCACCTATAGCAAATACTTTCTTTAGCATTACATTGTATCCTTTCATTGTACTTGAAATAAAAATAAATTCGTTTATGATAATGTTTTTTACATTAAATTTTTATTAATCTTTGCTTAAAATCAATATATTTCTTCATTTTTACAAAATATTTATAGATAATCTATAAAAAGTATATTAACAATCAATCACATACGATTCTATATCCATACGCAGTTTGAGTATAGCAATGATTAAAAATAAAGATAATTAAGAAAATTACGACTATACAAGTAAAACATATAAGCAATATGTCTTCTCAATGAGACAAATATTTTAATTAGATTATCTACTATTCAAAACCTGATAAAACACATAAGCGTTAAAATTACAACTAAAACACAAACTTTTAAATACTTATTGTGTTTAACAATAACATGTTAGGCGATGCAATAAAAACCTAGGCAACAAAGCTTTGTTCAACCATATCACATAAAATATGAATACATATAATATGAATCTCCTGTATGCGTGGCGTATCATTGCTAGGAGCTATTATACTATAATCACAAAGACTCTTAATAGCACCTCCATCCTTACCGCTTAGAGATATTGTAACGCAATTTGTTTTGTTTGCTACCTCTAGTGCATTAATAACATTTTGAGAGTTACCGCTAGTAGATATTCCTATTAACACATCGCCGGGCTCAATTAATGCTTCCACCTGACGACTAAACACAAAATCATAGCCATAATCATTTGCAATTGCAGTAATTGCAGATGTATCTGTGCTTAATGCTACGGCATGTAGCCCCTTACGCTCCCTTTTATACCTGCCAGTTAATTCTGCAGCAAAATGCTGACTATCAGCAGCACTTCCACCATTTCCACAAATTAAAACTTTTTTATTATTTTTTAATGCTTTTATTATAGCATTGCCCGCATCAAGTATAATCGGCGAGAGATTCTCTAATGCCCTTTGCGTATCATTCAAGTGTGCTCTAAATTCGTCCTTTATGAAACTTAACATAATCAACCTCCATGCTCAAATCAATACTATGCTATTTTAGCTAATTTTCAACAACAAAGTATATAGAACAATAATATTACAATGTATTGCATATTTCACACATAAAACTTAAGTTATGTTAAAATTTATGCTTATTAGAATCATCTAAAATCTTTTGAACTATAGACTGCATATTTTGTGCAATTTCATCTGTTTGATTAGCTATTGACGCATTTTCTTGAGTTATAGTTTCAAGTTTTGATGCAACATCGCTAATATGTTGAATACTTTGTGTTTGCTCTTTAATGGAGCTTGACATATCATTAACAGATAGTATTAACGCATTTGCATTATTTTCAATATCGCCAAGCGATTTGTTCGTTCTCTCTGCTAGATTCCTAACCTCATCTGCTACTACCGCAAAACCTCTACCATGTTCTCCCGCTCTTGCTGCTTCTATTGCTGCATTTAATGCTAATAGATTTGTTTGATCTGCTATATCTTTTATTATGCCTATAATAGATTTGATCTCATCTGCTTGTTTTGTTAAATCACTCATAGAGTTAGACATATTTTGCATTGCTTCATGCATATGTTCAACTGACTTAGTATTATCATTTAAAGAAGCTACCTGATGGTTTGAAGCTGAAATAAGACTTTGAACCATATTAAACAAATTATTTGCATTATTACTAAGTTCTGTTGCAATAGTATTTGAATCCCTTAAAACCTGCCCTATGCTAGAACCAAGCATATTTATATTAATTGCCATTTCTAGTATTTTACCCTCAAGCTCTGCCGTGTCTGTGCGACTTCTATAATCATTCATAGAATAAGTATTCAATGTATTGGATATTATTGTTAAATTGCTATCGAGTATTGCCAAAATATCGTTAATAACATTCTTTAGAGACTCCAACTGAGGAGATGAAGTGTCAGAAATAATTCTATTTGAAAAATTACCATGCTTAGCCTCGCCTGCAACTTTCAATGTTTCCTCAATAAAAGCTCTATCTTTATCCAAATCGCTTTGTGTTTGAATAATATTCTGATTTATCTGTGCAGCCATAACACCCAATTCATCTTTAGAGTTAAATTTTATCAATTTTGCTTCTTTGGTTTGGTGGTTTATATATGCAAATAAAGATTGCAAACCTTCTTGAATCATGCTAATCGGTTTTAATTGCATATGCAATACAAAATATGTAACAACGATAACAACAAGTGAAACACAGATAAAAATTACAATACCAATGAATAATGACCTTCTTGAACTATCTGAAATGATATCCATGCCTTCACCTGCACAAATAGAATAACTTATGCTATTTTTTGTAACATGATTACAAACGCCAAGCCTATCCACACCTTGAGACGATATATATCTAAAAAGCTTCATATCGCCAGCTTCTTTAGACTTCTCGTAGAATTGCTTTGTCCCATTGTTAGGATGTAAAAAAGTCATGCTCTTATCTTTTGCAACAAAAACTGCTTGTTCTGCATCTAAACCAAAAAGTCTAGCTGGCATTTTTTCAAATTGATTCTGTAAGCTCGATAGCGGTGTATCTATAGATAAAACACCAATAGTTTTCCCATTTTTCACAAGTGCAATTGAAAAGGTAAATGTGATTAATTTGCTTACAAAATCTTCATATGCGGGTGTCATTATAGCACCTTTATTGCTTATTGCACTTTTATACCAACCTCTAGTGGTTGAATCAAAACTCTCAACTCTCCCTGTTCCCTTACCATATGTCCTAAATGGAACATTTGCTGCATCTGATTCTATGTCGCTTACTATCATGCTACCATCTGCAACGCCGATATAAGCTGCTAAATGAGCACCACCAAGTTTAAAACCAAATAGCAAAGGACCAACATTCTTTACTAAATCCGCTGTTGAACTCAATTGTTCATCTGGCAAAGACAATATATGATGTGCTAAAAGATTTAAAGAATCTATTCTGTCTTGGCTAAACATATCTGTTGCTAAACTAGCCATTGTAACATAATCCATTTCCGCTTTTGTCGTTTGCTCAAATAGGTTGTTATTATTTGAAACCATATTTATGGATTGCAAAACTATTAAACCAAAAAGTATAACTATTGTAACTATAGTGGTTACTTTCATCTTAATGCTACTCATACAAAACAACCCCTCACCATACACATACTAAAATCTTAAAGCATCAATACAATAAAAACTATCATAATGGTTATATAATATCTAGATTACAAATTATACTAAAAAATATTAAAATTAAATAAATTTATTTTATTTATTATAGATTAACGCAATAAAATTCTGCTTTGATATAATACATTAAATCAAATAAGGGAAGTATATGTCTGAAAAAATAGATTTTGAGAAATTAGCGAAGTATTCAAAGCCCGGACCAAGATATACAAGTTACCCAACTGCCAATGAATTTAAAAAAGATTTTGATTCAAGCATGTTGTTGCAAGCTTTCAATAGGGCTGATTCCATTTATAAAGACAAAAATTTATCATTATATGTGCATTTACCTTTCTGTAAAAGTGCATGCTATTTTTGTGGTTGCAATGTAATTTATACAAGCAAAGAAGATAAAAAAGATAGATATATATCATATTTACAAAAAGAGTTAAATATGCTGGCAGAATCAATGAACACAAAAAGAGAAGTAATTCAGTTTCATTTTGGTGGCGGAACACCAACATTTTTCAATGCTACACAATTACAACAAATCATGAATATGATAAGGAATATATTCATAAATTTTTCAAATCAATGTGAAATAAGCTGTGAAATTGATCCGCGACATTTCACACAGGAACAAATGAAGGTTTTAAGCGATTGCGGATTCAATAGGGTTAGCTTTGGAGTGCAAGATTTTGACTCTGATGTACAACAACAAATCAACAGAATCCAACCTTTTGATATAGTTAGAAATAGTGTAGAGCTAGCTAGAAAATATGGTATCAAATCAATCAATTTTGATTTAATATACGGGCTACCAAAACAAAATGAAGAAAGTTTTCAAGATACTCTGCGATCTGTTTTAAAATTATCTCCGGATAGACTTGCAATATTCAATTATGCACATGTCCCATGGGTTAAAAAAACAATGAGAAAAATTGATGAATCAAGCCTTCCTATCCCTAAACAAAAACTGCAGATTCTAAAAAATACTATTAGTTTTCTTACCTCAAATGGTTATGATATGATAGGTATGGATCATTTCGCAAAAAAAAGTGATGAATTATGCAAAGCACAAAGAAAAGGGGAATTGCGTAGAAACTTTCAAGGATATACAACAAAAGGATTTTCGCAAACTATTGGTATAGGGCTTACCTCAATAGGCGAAGGAGTGGATTATTACACACAAAATTTTAAAGACATGACAAGCTATGAGCAAGCTCTTGATAATGGCATATTGCCTGTAGCACAAGGTATTATGCTAGATTTAGAGGATATATTAAGAAAAGAAGTTATTATGGGTTTAATGAATAATTCAAAGCTTGATTTTGACAGCATTTCACACGAATTTAGTATAGATTTTCATACACATTTTGAACATGAGTTGGAACAACTAAAACCTATGCAAGATTTAGAGTTATTAGAAATTAATGATAATAGTCTTGAGGTAACATCAACAGGAAAAATGCTTATTAGAAATATAGCGATGGTGTTTGACACTTATTTAACTAACAATTTAGTAAAACAATTTAGTAAAACAATTTAAGTAGATTATATGAGGAAACAAAATGAGTAGTAATTCACATAGCAACCCAAGCATATTAGAAAAGAGTGCAATGAGTTGTGTCAAATGTGCTAAATGTGTCCCAACATGCACAATATATTCTGTAAATAGAGATGAAATTACCTCGCCAAGAGGTTATTTGGATTTAATGGGTGCTTATTCTGAAAATAGACTAGAGCTTGATATGCAATTAAAAGATTCTATAGAATCTTGTTTTTTATGTACTACCTGTGTTAGTCAATGCCCAATCAGCCTGCCAATTGATGTTGTTATACAAAGAGCTAGAGTTGATATTGCAAAAAAATATGGCATACCATTCTATAAAAAAATAGCATTTTACTTATTAGGAAAAAGAAGTGTATTAAATCTTGTTTTTTCAATGGGATATTATTTTAATCCCTGTTTATTTAAAACGCAAAATGGATTTAAGAAAATGAGATTTAAATTGCCAAAAATAGGTGATAGGGCTATAGCCCCACTACACTCAAAAAGTTTTTTGCAAACATATAATGGGCTTATAGAATCCAAAGCAAATTCAAGTAAATCTAGTCCAAAAAGAAAGGTGGGGATCTACATTGGCTGCTTAAGTAATTATAATTATAAAAATGTTGGCATTAGTTTATTAAAGATATTAGACAAGTTAGGTATTGATGCGTTTATACCAAAAAAGCAAGAATGTTGTGGTGCTCCTGCATTTTTTAGTGGTGATATTAAAAATACTACAAAATTAATTAAAAAGAACTTGAATTATCTTATACCATTATTAGATGATATGGAAGCGTTATTAGTGCCGGAGGCTACATGTGCTGCTATGTTACTACATGATTGGAAAAATGCATTAGACATTGAAAATGAAGTATTTGGAATTGACAATACAGAATATTTTGAAAAAATTAAGACTCTAGCTAGTAAAACATTTATGGCTAGTAAATGGTTACATGATAATACAAATTTATATGAGATTCTAAAAAACGAGAACAAACAAGATGTTAAAGTCACATATCATGATCCATGCCATGCTAGAAAGACTTTAAATATATATAAAGAACCAAGAGCATTATTGCATAATTTTAATTTAATAGAAATGAAAGATTGCAATGTGTGTTGTGGTTTTGGCGGTGTAACTATACAAAGTGAAAAATATCATTTAGCAAAATCTGTTGGGGATAAAAAAGCACATAATATAGCACAAAGTGGAGCTAGCATTGTAAGTGCTGAATGCAGTGCATGTCGTATGCAAATCGATGATTCCATGTCAAGAAATAATGTATCTGTAGAATTTAAACATCCCTTAGAACTCATTGCTAGCAATCTAAATTTGTAATCTTAAATATACATACTGCTTATAAAACAAGAAACTACTATTTAAGACAAATCACTTATATTTTTGGATTCAAAAATATTAATAAATATTATAAAATTTATACGCGAATCGTTTTTTAATGACTAACATAAACCCCCTATCATAACACTTATACAATAAATTAGAATCTATAGGAGTTAAAAAATATGCTTAAAACAATTCTTTTGAATTAACATACAACACCAACAAAAAATCATAAAGGTTTAAAATCTCTAAGGCTTGTTATTTTATGTATATCAAAATTAAGACTAATATCTTCAAATTCTTGATTGCTATCCAACCTATTAATTAAATATAAATGTGGTATATTAGCACCTTTTCCTGCTAGTACATCACTTTGCTTATCCCCAACTAAAAGCGATTGAGTTAAATCTAGGTTTAAATCCTGTTGCGCTTGAGTAATCATGCCAAATGCTGGCTTACGCCTTATTGCATCATTTAATAGAGGACAAAAATAGATTCTATCAAGCACAAATCCTAACTTTTTATATATAGTATCTTGCATATACTTGCTTATAAATAAAAAATCTTTTATAGAATAAAAACCCCTTTCAATGCCAGATTGATTCGTAATTACTACTATTTTGTATCCACTTTTTTTAAACCTATCAACAGAGGCAAAAAAATCATCATAGAACACAAAATCTTCAACCTTATATACATATGAATAATCTATATTGATCACACCATCCCTATCAAAAAATACTGCCTTATACACTACGCAACCTTAATAATCAATACCCTCTTTCTTTAATCTCTCTCTTATATACCTCATTTGTATATTTTTATCAAAGCACCACTTGGGAGCTAATAAGCTATCATCATGAGCACCAGCACTAACTCGCTGTATGACAATAGTTGGTGGTATAACTTTCAAAGATTGCGCTATGGCTTCACCATATTCTTCAAGTGTAATTGGTGTATATTCTCCCTTTTTATACATCCTTGCTAATGCTGTCCCTTCAACCACATAAAGCGGATGTATCTTTAAAGAATCAACTCCATAGCTAATTATAGTTTTTAAAGATTCTATCATCATTTCAACACTTTCATTAGGCAATCCATATATTAAATGAGCACAAACTTTTATGCCTCTTTTTCTAGTTTCTTTAAAAAGATTCTCTACACCATCCATAGTGTGCCCACGATTTGTTATTTTTAGAGTTTCTTCATAAATTGATTGAATCCCATACTCAAGCCAAATCTCTTTTCCCTCATCTACAAATCTACCCAAAAAGTCAAGTAATTTAGAATCCACACAATCAACCCTAGTCCCTATACTCATGCCAACTACATTTGGCAACCTTAATGCCTTTGTATATAAAGCTTGCAAAGTATCAAATGGTGCATATGTATTTGTAAAACTTTGAAAATACACCATATATTTAGAAATTCCAAATTTATTCTTATGATAACTAGAATGATACAAAAACTGCTCTTCTAATTCCTTTAATTGTTGTGGTAACAATGGATTAGATTCTAGTGAAAAATTCATTTTAAGATTAGTAAAATTCTTTATGTCTTGCTTTGTTATAGTATCATGATTGATATTCTTTAATATACTCGTTTCTTCTTTATTTTGCTTTTTTTTCATGACTAATGATGGCGAGAATGTTTCATTTTTACAATATATACAGCCACCTTTTGCTACACTGCCATCTATATTTGGACATGTAAAGCCGCTAAGGGAAATAGGAATCTTCCTCACTTTTTGCCCAAATCTTTGTTTAAAATATCTCCCAACCGTTAGCATTATTTTCACCTACTCTCCCTTTATGTCTTCACTAGATTCTATAACTTCATGCAAATACTTACCATCAAAACATGCCTGACAATAGCTATAATGTTCGCTATCTAATGCCTGCTTTAATCCATCTAATGATAAAAATCCTAAATAATCAACATTTATAAAACTTCTCACTTCCTCAATGCTCTTGTTAGCCGATATGAGCTCACTTTTACTTGGTGTATCAACACCATAATAGCATGGGGATATTGTAGGAGGTGCTGAAATCAACAAATATATCTCTTTTGCTCCTGCATTTTTTAAAAGTTTTACTATTGCCTTACTAGTAGTGCCTCTAACAAGCGAATCATCTATTACAATCACTCTTTTATTTTCGATTATCTCCCTAATAGGATTCAATTTTAATTTAACTTTAAGTTCTCTTAATTCTTGCGTTGGCTCGATAAATGTCCTACCAACATAATGATTTCTAATCAAACCTAGTTCAAATGGAATCTTACTTTGCTTACTATAACCAATTGCTGCTGCAAGCCCACTATCTGGAACAGGCATAACAATATCTGCCTCTACACTATGCTCTATTGCAAGTTGTTTTCCAAGATTCTTTCTAACCATATAAACACTTTTACCAAACACAACACTATCTGGGCGAGAAAAATATATATATTCAAATACACAAGGTTTTTGTCGTTCTTCAAAAAGTTTGACAGAGATTATTTTTGTTTCATTCATATTATTTTTTTCAAAAACAATAAGCTCACCGGGTTCTATATCTCTTATAAATTTTGCACCAACCAAATCAAACGCACAAGTTTCACTCGCTACTATATATCCCTTTGTCCCATCTTTATTGAAAATTTCACCTAAACTCAAAGGTCTTAATCCAAATCTATCACGCACAACAAACATTTTAGATCTACTAAGAAACACAAGAGAAAAAGCCCCTTCAATTTCCCTTACAGCATCCATTATACGCGGTGTTAAAAAACTATTTGTACTCCTCGCTATTAAATGTATTATAACTTCCGTATCCAAATTGCTTTGAAAAATTGCACCCTTTTGTGTTAAATCACATCTAATTTTACTTGCATTTGTTAAGTTTCCATTATGCACGACAGATATTTCACCCAAACCATATCTTGCAAAAATGGGCTGACAATCACCATTAGAATCAGCTCCTGCAGTCGCATACCTGTTATGCCCTACCGCATTTAAACCTTTTAATTTTTCAAGCTTAGCTTTTGTAAAAACATCTGTTACAAGACCTTGCGATTTTAATGTGGTAATATTATGCCCGTTGCTTACAGATATGCCACTTGCCTCTTGCCCCCTATGTTGCATAGCAAAAAGTGAATAATAAGTAATCAAAGCCGCTTCATCGCAGTTGAATACACCAACAATTGCACATTCTTCTTTCCATTGCTTATCTACCATCATAAAACCTTGGGTTTAAATTAAACTAAGATTGTATCATAATGTTTTTAAGCTACAATAATAAGACAAAAATAAAAGGCTATAAATGCTAAAAGTAGTAATATTGTTATTAATCAGCTTTCATGTAATTATGTCAAAAGAATATATGCCTAATAAAATATATAACAAGGATAAAACATGGAAAAACATAGAATCTAAAACATTTCTGGAACAAAATGAAAAAAAGCTTGAGGCATATTATAAACAGGTTGATAAACAATCAAAAGAAAGAAATTTTGTTAGATTTAACGGCAAAAAAATTATATCTCATACTGAATTTGCAAAGATTAATTTAGGACAAACTCACAGGTATCACACATATGTAATTTTATCTGAATTTTATATTCAGTGGATAAGCGAACATAATCAACTTGATGGTATCAGTGTGGGTGGTATTCTAGCAGATGATTATGGAGATAAAAAGGCACAAATAAGGTATTTTAAATTTGCACAAAGATATTATACTGCATTGCATGAATTAGGGAAGGGAGCTAAAGTGTTTTCATACTGTGCAGCACCATATGTAACAAGCTGTATATTAATTGGGATAGGTGAAAAATGGTAATAATGTAAAGTGTTTTTACATGAGTATTGCACGCACGCAACACACTGCATAAAATGTTTACTGCTTACAGAGCCTATATTTAACGACTCAAGACAAGCCAACAAACAAACCAAAATAGTTACCAAAAAGCTAAAAGGCAAAAAGTTAGCAAATAAGATAGATAATAATTACCTATCTATTGAGATCAATATTACATAAACAATTTTAATATCTGTTGAAAATACCTGCTATATACTTAGGATCGCTCGATTTTGTAAGAGCTAGCATGAGCAATACTCTAGCCTTTTGCGGATTCAAATCATGAGCACCTATAAAACCAAGATCGGCATCACTGCTATTTGGTAATACAATCCCAGAATCAACCCTCGAGCTTTGAACAACAATCAATCCTTGTTGCATAAGCTTTTTTAACACTTCTTTTTGATATTTATGAATACTTCCCGCACCACTTCCTGCTACTACAATACCTTTAGTTCCATGCCTAAATAATGCTTTGGCAGCAATTCCAGAACCATCATTAGCGTAAGAATATAATATATCTACTTTAGGTAGTTGATTTATCCTGTCTATATTGAATATACTTTTTGTCGTATGTGGTTGCATAGGAGCATAGTTAAAAAATACCTCGCCGTCTAATATATAACCCATATCCCCGCTATTCAAAGACTTAAAAGTTTCCACATTTAAGGCATGAGTTTTACTAACCTGTCTAGCACTCTGTATCTTATCATTCATAGCAACCATAACGCCTTTATTTGCAGACTTTGGATTTGCTGCTAGAGCAACCGCATTATAAAGATTCTTTGGTCCATCAGCACTCATAGCTGTACTAGGACGCATAGCACCCACTAAAACTACAGGCTTATTGCTCTTGATTGTTAGATGCAAGAAAAATGCTGTTTCTTCCATTGTATCAGTACCATGTGTTATAACAACACCATCAACATCACTACTAGACAATAAAGCATTAACTCTCTTGGCGAGCTTAAGCCATATTTCATCATTCATATCTGCACTATCAATATTTGAAATTTGCTCACCAGTTATATTTGCTATATCTTTTATTTCTGGAACAGCATTTATCAAAACATCAACACCAACAACGCCGGCAGTATAGCCAGTAGTCTTTATATTAGAATCTATAGAACCAGCTATTGTTCCACCTGTTGCTAAAATGGCTATATTTGGTTTAGCATATACCATAACCGCACTTCCCACTATCAATAATGCACAATAAAAAAGCTTTCTCACAAAAAATCCTTTTTGTAAAATTTCGAACAACCGTTCATGCTATACATTATAGCAAATTTTAGTGTATCATACAAAAAATATAAATTTATAATAGCCAAAAATATAAAAAATATTATATTTATAGATACTTTGTATTTTAGTCGATATGTTTCATTTATTGTTTATGAATAGTAAGGATAAAACATGATACAACCTACACACATAAAAAATCTTTTAAGTCAAATAGCCACAACATCCAATAGCAAAGAACTAAATGCATCATTGCCAATGCTATTGAGAGTTTTAGACAAGAAAGGTGCAAATAAATATATTATCCAACTAGGGAAACTCATAATAGAAACTCAAAGTAATAAAGAATTAAATATTGGGGCAAATTATTGGGCAAATGTAAAACAGGATAAAAATGGATTGTTAATATCTGATTTAATACAACAGCCAAAACTATTGGAAAATATAGTACATGCAAGATTAAAGTTATCTTCAAACGATTTAAAAGAGCTTTTAAATGATGCTCACAATGGAGGAAAAAATATTGAATTGGTGTTTAAAGAATTTTTAATTGATAGGTTACCACTTGCATCAACTAAACAAGAATTTTTAGAGTTATCAAATCTTCTTGTGGCACTACAAAACGGAATATTTAGTATGGTTATAAAAGAAAATGATGGCAAAGAAAGCTTAATTCAAATCAAAAAACAGATAGAATTTTTAGAGTTTTATAGTATATTTAATAATCTGGGTGAAATTAGCGGGACAGTATCACTAGATGAAAGATCTAATATAAATCTTCGCATCTGCGTAATGAATGAAAAAATAAAGCGAATACTAGAAAATAACATTGACAAACTAAGTGGATTTAGTAATATACAAATCGACATAGGAAAAAATTTGCCACTATGGGACATAGAAAGTTTCGAAACATCTTACATATTAGACTTAAAAGGATAAAGATAAAAAAACAATAATGGAGAATATACTAAGAAGTAGATAAAAAACCTCTGAATCAGAGTAACTATTCACTCATGATTCAAAAGATAGTGTAAATAAACAAATCTTTAAGCGATATCGAATACTATGATATTACCTAGTCCCACACTCGAAAACATTGGCATGAATTCTGTATGAAAGAATTTTACCATTTTGAGGAATTTTTTCCCAAGCTGTACAATCTTTTTCTTCATACTTACCATCATTAACTCTCATCTCACAAGTCATAGCTTCTTTTGTTAATTTCAACAGTATTCTACTATCCTCATTAACTAACTCAGCAGCATGATTTCTTAAATCATTTGTAGCTCCCTCTCTAATATCCTCAAATGATGGAGGAACTTTGCCATCTGAATTATCTTTACCTTCAACCTCACCAAGCAACTTACAAGTATAAGGAATGCTATAAGCAACAGCTATACCTCTAGCCTCCTCATTAAGCCTCTTAGGTTCATAAGCAGGTAGCTGAGGAACTTTAATGTAAGGAGCAACCTTTGTTACTGTTATTTCTCTTGCAGCATTAACAGTAACTTCAACCTCTTTACTATAATTCACCTTGCTCTTTGAACCATTATAGCCACTTTTTGATTTTGGCTGAGATTGAGAAGAACAAGCAACCAAAAGTGAAACTGCACCCACAGCAACACCAACTTTCGCAAAACTATTAACTAACTTTAACATCTTTCCACCTTATATAAAATTTATAATGTCATAAAAATACAATGAACTATCTAGCACCACAATCAAAAACATTGGCATGAATCCTGTAAAACAAGATTTTTCCATTATTTGGTATCTGAGTCCATGTTGTACAATCTTTCTCATCAAACTGGTCGCCTTCATTGCGAATCTCACAAGTCATCGCTTCCTTAACTGGAGTAAGCACTATTCTATCTCTAGAATCCACTAGATCCATAGTGCCATTTCTCAAATCATTCAAAGCCCCTTCTCTTATAAGCTCAAATGAGGGAGCAGCCTTCCCATCAGAACTATCTATACCTTCTGCTTCGCCCAACAACTTACAATTCAATGGCACACCATTAACAACAGCGATACCCTTAGCATCCTCAATAAGAGGTTTAGGCGTATATTGAGGTAATCTTGGTAACTTATAGTAGGAATCACTAGCACTTTTTGTTATTACTAACTCCCTAGCGACATCTATATTATCATTTCTTTCTTTCAAAAGTTTTGAATCTGTAGTCTGAGAAGAATAAGACTGAGCATCCTCATCAACTTCAACACTAACCACATCTGCTAGCACACTATTAACAACCAAACAAGAGGCAAAACTAGTTACAAAACCAACCCTTAATAAATTATTTTTCATCAACATATTCAAACCCTTTCATGTAAAATATCTACGATATATTATCCATACACTAAATTATGAACAAACAATACACACTACTGTCTAAACTACTTTTCACCACATTCAAATACATTAGCATGAATTCTATATGACAATATCTGTCCATTATTAGGAAGCTTATTCCAAAGAGTACAATCCTCCTCGTTATATCTGTCCTTTTTAGTTCTCATTTGACAAATCATAGCCTCTTTTGTAACAGAAAGCATAAGTCTTTGTCCGCCTCTTACAAGATCAGCAGCTTGATTTCTAAGGTCGTTAGTAGCACCTTCTCTGATTTGTTCAAAAGTCGGTCCAGCCTTTCCACCTGCTTCATCTTTACCTTCAACCTCTCCTAAAACTTTACAATTGTAAGGAACACTGTACGCAACAGCAATACCACGAGCATTTTCATTAAGAGTTTTTGGCTCATAAGGAGGTAATTGAGGATCAATCGCATATCCAACAGATTTATATACAGCAAACTGCCTAGCATTAGGTTCAATCTCTTGTCCTACTTTTTTATTAGACTTAGGCTCCCCAGAGCAAGCCACCAACGCTAAAACAGAACCTGCAACCAAACCAACTTTTGTAGAATGGCTTAAGACTTGTTTATAATTTAACATTTTTTACACCTTTTGATAATAAAATTAAAAACACATTGCAAGAAGCAGTCTTCATACGCCTATGTTTTTTATCTCGTTATGCTATCAAAAAAAATAAAAAAAATCAAGTAAAATTATAAAAATAGATTGAGAATCTCGTAATCATGCCAAATCGTTAAACTTTGATATATTGAACAAATGTATAGTCAAGCAATACTTGTTTCATAAAACCTAATCATACGAAAACAATTAAATGAGCTATGACGACTGCAATGCTAAAAAAATGGTAAAGTCAAAAGTGTTTGCATCGCCCATATAGGCTACATAATTAATCAACAATATGTAGTTACACACTTATGTTATTTTTTTGCAAGAACAATTTGTGATTCCTCTCTCTTAATTAACCTCTTGATATTTTCCCAATGGGTATTAACTATGATAACACCTATAAGCACTAAAGGCACATGTGTGCCAATTTGCTGGTTAATATCAATATTTGCAGGGAGATCGAGCAAATTTGGAATCACAAAGGTTAAAGCAATGCCTCCGATAACACCAAATAAAGATGAAAGGGAAGATATTTTAAACACCTTTCCAACAATTCCCCAAATAACTAAACCACAAATACCCTCAATTGGTATAAGCAAAATTACACTACCAATGGCAGTAGCAACACCCTTACCGCCATTAAAACCTAAAAATGGGCTATAACAATGACCTAATATTGCTAAAACGGCTATAGCATACTGAGTTTCAAAACTTAGCCCAAAAAACTTTGCAAATAAAACAACAAAAAAACCTTTTGAGGCATCTAAAAAGATTGTAAGCAATGAAAAAAGTTTTGCTTTTTTCTCAGATACTTCTGAAAAAGCTCGATAAACATTCGTAGCGCCTGTACTTTTTGAACCGATTTGAAGTAAATTTTTATTGGCAAACACCTTTACTAAAATAGCACCAAATGGCAAGCCACCAATAAGATACGCACATATGTAAAATACTATATTTATATTTAAATCAACCATGAAAACTAAACCATACATTAGAATAATAGATATGTGAATTGTATCTTTTTTTTGTTTGTATTTTAATTTTTTTGTGTAAATTTACACAAAAAATATTTACAAGAGATATTAAAAACTTATAAATTACTATTTAGCCTTTATTACACCAACTACAGCTACAGATGGCTTTTCTATAACATTCACACCATCTATTTGTGGCAAATCTCTAGCTAAAATAGAATGTCCAACATCAAGGGCACTCACATCAAGCACATAGCTATTTGGCAATACGGCAACATCACATTTTACGGCTACTCTTTTTCTGGAAAAGACAAGAACTCCTTTGTTTTTTAATCCTATAGGAGAGCCAACCACCTTAACGGGAACTTTAAAGTTTGCAACATGCCCTTTGATTGCAAACATCATATCAACATGTAAAATATCATTTGTAACAGGATCTTTTTGGTAATCCTGCACGACAACATCATATGTATCACTGCCAAGCTTTACAGGAAACACTAAAGTTTGCTTTGAACGCATATATCTGATGAAGTCATTCCTCTTAAATGCACAATGCACATTATCTCTATCTTTACCATATATATTAGCAATTAGATAACCATCTCGTTTTAACGCTTTGGCGTTAGATTTACCAATACTATCTCTAAGTTTGCCTTCCAACATTAAAATATCCTTTCAAATAAAAAAATAATAAATAGTCTATGATTGTATCTAAAATATAACAACATTATATATAAAGAGTTAAGCTTTCATGGCATATTTTGCAATAATCGTAATAAAATTACATGAATTTAAGATTATGTGCTACAATATTGGTATTTTTTATCAAGGATTTTTATGTTTTCATCGTCAAAACAACTCAAACAAGAGATAGAACTAAAAGATAAGGAAATTACAGCTTTAAAGCATGAGCTTGAGTTTTATAAGCAGGTATGTGAATTTTCATCAGAAGATGTTGTGGTTGGTGTTCTAAATGGGGAGGTATATTTTAAGAACAAAAATGCAGAATCCATAAACAATATTTCATCTTTGCTACACAATTTAAATCAATCTCAACACAATAATACACTAAACATGGATGGCAAAACATACAATATAAGTCATAGAAAAATAAAAGAAGTCAATGTATATTATTTAAAAAAGATTTCTCTCGGGGATATAAGTTCCGGAGGGCTTGACATTACTGGCATGCATCATATAGCTTTAAAAGATGGGCTTGGTTCAGCACAAGATTCTTTTACAAAGATATTTAAGGATTTGACAAATATCCTGCAAGGTGCTGAATCTGCAACAAATATTTCTACTCAAGGTTTAGATATAACTAAAAAATCACTAGAAGATATAGGTAATTTATGCGATAAAATGCAACATGCACAAACTTTGGCACAATCGCTAAGTAGTCGTAGCAACGATATTACTAATGTTATCTCACTTATAGATGATATAGCAGAGCAAACTAATCTTTTAGCATTGAATGCGGCGATAGAAGCAGCGAGAGCTGGAGAGCATGGTAGGGGTTTTGCAGTAGTTGCAGACGAAGTGAGGAAATTAGCAGAAAAAACCCAAAAAGCAACAAAGGATATAGCAATAGTTGTGAAAGCCATGCAACAAGAAAGTGGGGATATACATGTAAATACAGAGGAAATTAACATAATTTCAGAATCTATGCGTGAAAATGTAGATGAAATAGTTACAATGATGAAAGATTTATCGCATTCATCCATACAGTCAAAATACATGTTGAGCATGATTAATAATCTTGTATTTTGCTCATTAGCAAAGCTTGACCATGTTGTGTATAAGAATAACTTGTATTCATTTTTGCTAGGTTCATCAAATGAATTTGGCATTACAGACCATAAGGGATGTAGGCTTGGTAAGTGGTATTATGAAGGGGATGGCTATAAAAACTTTAGGGATACTAGTGGCTACAAAAATTTAGAAAAAGAACATGCAACAGTTCATTCGAGTGCTAATGCTATAGCTGTACCCCTTAAAGACAAGCAATCTGTTAATAAAGATTTTATAGATAAAAACCTTACTGTATTTGAAGAGGGGACAAAAGGCGTTATGAAAGAAATAGATAATATGTTAAATGAAAAAAATGGCAACTTACAAAAGCAATGCGATTCAGAATGCAACGGATAACGATTTCATAAATTACCTCTACAATTTTAATATTCTCGGACCACTTCTTGACGCACTATGGATGCATCTTTTAAGCCTAAAGCACCCTGTTCTATCAATGCTTTAATCTTCTCGTTTGTATATACATTGTGATTATATGCTACAACGCACACTTCATCACCTTCTTGCAAAAATCTCTCTTCGGCAAGTTTAGTATAACTAGTAGCACCAACTGCTATAAGTATTTTAGATGGAAAACTAGCTCGTTTAATTATACTGTTAAGATTCTCTAACACTGCATGATCTTCTTGAGTGTTAATTTTCTTCACAATCCAATCTACCAATTTTTTATAAAAGTAAGTATAGCTAGTTAATTTAGCATTATCCCCATATTGGTGTGCTTTACCATCAAATATTAAAAAAGAGGTTAGAGAATAATTATCACATACACCACCCTTTTCAAATTTATCTATTGGTATTTTAAAACCACAACCTTTAGAGGCTGATGAAAAATTCTTTTTTTGACTAATTTTCTTAGCACTGCTATCATTCCGTATAGAAGTATCATCAAAAGCCATAAAAAACTTAGGAATAACAGATTTTACTGCCTCATCCTCATATATTACCTCACATTCGAGACCAATCTCTGGCTCTGCTTGAGCATGCAATGTTGAATCTTTTGGTAAAATAATCTTTTTATTGTCAATGCAATATCTACCCAAAAAGGTATTGTCCCTAGGTATGTAAAATGGAAACATGCCCTTTGGAGCACCATCTTCATCACTAACAACATTTGCAAAATCGCTTGCTTCACCAGCTTGCTCTAAATGATTAGCAAAGTTCCCTGCAATACCAAATCCTAAATATTCTTTCATAACTCAACCTTACTATTAAAATCCATATAACACAATGTTTATATCTAACAATTTTTAAACAACTATCTGTCTAGTATAATTAAAAATTGCAAAAAAATGTAATATTTTTACACTTAATTTTAAAATTTTTAAATTAATAGTTTATTGTAGTAACATAACAATACAATAATAAAAGTAGAAATAGCTATAATATTGACTAAATAGAAGTTTTAATATACAAAAGCTAACGCAGATCACTTATGCCAAGCTCCACCCGCAATAAGCGGAAGGAAAGCAAGGAGACATAAAGACTTTTTGAGGATATTCTCAAAAAGCAGAGCAACAAAACCAGACTAGCTTAAAAGCCTTAGAATATTTTGTTGGACAGCATTTGCTTGGCTTAAAGCATAACTACCAGATTGTGCCAAGATATTAAGCTTATTAAAGTTAGCAGATTCTTGTGCAAAATCCACTTCTCTAATTTGACTTTCAGCTGCTTTAACATTTACTTGTGTAACAGAAATGTTATTAACAGTT
>JARHYT010000024.1 GCA_029264775.1 Helicobacter sp.
CTATTAGCATTAAATGCAGCAATAGAAGCAGCAAGAGCAGGAGAACATGGTAGAGGCTTTGCAGTAGTAGCAGATGAAGTAAGAAAGCTAGCAGAAAGAACTCAAAAGAGTTTAGGAGAGATAGAAGCAAATATGAATCTACTAGTGCAATCTGTAAATGATATGGCAGAGTCTATTAGAGAACAGACTGCTGGTATAACTCAAATAAATGAGGCAGTAGCACATCTTGAAGGTATTACTCAAGAAAATATGCAAATTGCCAATAACACAAATGTTATCACTCAAGATGTAAGTGATGTAGCACAGGAAATATTTGATGATGTGCATAAGAAGAAATTTTAATAAGCATAATTAAATAATAAAGCCTTACACATTTAACCATAAGATGTTAGATATAATGCTCTAGCATCTAAATGTATAATTAAGGCATACATTAAATCTTTGCCTTAATCCTTTAATCCTATTTATTTTTATTTAGTCGCAATAGATTTGAGATAGTTTATTTATGGTTTAACTAATCAGTGTTGCTTTATAATTGAATATTTTGTTTTTTTGTGCTTTAATTACATTACGATTTTCTTTTAAGGTTTTTTATTGTGGTTATACTCGGAAGTACTGGGAGCATAGGCTTAAATGCCTTAAGAGTTGCAAAACAATTTAATATACAAATTGAAGCTTTAGCCTGTGGTAGCAATATTGAATTATTTAATCAACAAATTAAGCAATTTAAACCAAAATTTATAGCAATCTCTAATCCAAACAATCTTGAATTATTAGAATCAAACGATAGTATTGTGTTTGTTGGAGATGATGGTATTTTATCCATGCTTGAATCATGTAAAACACACAATATATTAAATGCAGTAATTGGATTTGCTGGATTAAAATTTAGCTTAAAGATTCTTGATTTACAAAAGGATTTAATCTTAGCAAATAAAGAATCTCTCGTTATTGCTGGCAGTATCATTTTTAATAAAATTAAACAGCAGAATCATAAAAATAATGCTAAACAAACTATTTTAGATAGAATATTTCCTATAGATAGCGAACATTTTAGCCTTTGGTCAATTCTATATGGTCATAAAAATACAAATAAAAATTTTGTTAATTTATATATCACAGCATCTGGTGGTGCTTTAAGGGATTTTGCAATTAAAGATCTTCCAAATGCGAAACTTTGCGATGTCTTATCACATCCAACATGGAATATGGGTAAAAAAATTACAATAGATTCTGCAACATTAGTAAATAAGTTATATGAAATTCTTGAGGCATGTTGGCTATTTGATACAAAAAATATTGATGCTTTAATTGAAAGATCTTCATTAATACATGCTTTTGTTGAATTTGAAGATAGTTCATTTCAAGCACATATAAGTCATGCAGATATGTGTTTGCCAATTGCTTATGCCATAGATCCAAACAAGGCTAGCAATGAATTTCATATTAAAAAACTTAGCACCAAAGACTTTGTTAGAATCAATTTTCAAGAAATAAATCAAGATCGCTATCCGTTATGGAGATATAAAAATTTATTGCTAAATAAACCTCATTTGGGAATTGCCTTAAATGCCAGCAATGAGATGTTACAAGATATGTTTTTAAGAGAAGAAATTCCTTTTTGTGCTTTTTGGAAGATCACTTCCATAGTTTTAGAAAGATTTGAAGATATAGGCTCACCGCAAACATTGCAAGATATTATGTTGTTTCGGGAAGAGGTAATAGAATTGAGTAAGTTTTTAATAAAAAAACTTTAAAAAAGCACAAAAGTTACAAATATGTGTTAAACTTTAACCACAATTTAATTTGAGAGAGGTGTTTAATGAAACAAATAGAAATTTTAAAGCAATTACAAGCAGATGCATTGGCATTTTATATGAAAACACATAACTATCATTGGCATGTTAAGGGCAAAGATTTTCCTCAAGTTCATAGTGCAACTGAAGAAATTTATACTATTTTTGCTACCATTTTTGATGATTTAGCAGAGAGAGTTATTCAACTAGGTGGCACACCACATGTTACCTTAAAAGATGTTTCAGGTGTAACAAAGATTGCGGAGGAAAGCAAAACTAGCTTTAAATCAACAGAGATTTTAGAATCTATTTTGAAAGATTATGAGTATTTCTTAAAAAGTTTTAAAGACTTATCTAAAACTGCAAATGAATCAGAAGATACAACAACTCAAGGTTATGCAGATACGCAAATTGCACATCTTGAAAAGGCAATTTGGATGATTAAAGCACAACTTGCTTAGTTATGGATTCTATGTGGTTTATGATTACAGACAAGATTCTACAAATAGTTCACATGAAAGAGATTCTAATATTAGAATCTCTAGTGATGAAAAAGAGGAGCTTATAAACTTTAGTGTAAAAACTAGAGGTTTGAGCCGTTTTCACTTGGTGATGTCCTTTTTCGTTGTATTTTTAATTTTAAGCGTTTTTATTCCAAAAATTTTTATTTCTAATAATATATATTATGCAAGTAGAGAAATTTCTAAACTTAACTCTGAAAAAGAGCTCTTGCGTGAAGAAAAGATGAGATTGCAAAGAGAAGTGGAGATAATTGATAATAAGCATTTATTGTTGGAGCTAGGAGAATAACAATGCAAGATATTTTTGTGTTTGGTGGCGGTGCATGGGGCATGGCACTAGCGTTTGCATTTAGCCAACATAATAGGGTTTTTGTTTTATCTCGCAGAAAACTTGAATTGCAATCCTATAGTGTTAGCAATAAACTTTCGTTTGATGTTGATTTTAATAAACCATTGCAATTAGATTATAATGATTTTTTAGAGTGTTATAACAAATCTTCTAAACCTCTTTGTGTAATATGTATAGCAAGTGCATTCTTGCGTGAGTTTATGGATAATGCTAGCTTCTTGGAATCTATAAAAATAGATATGAATGTGCTAGTTGCAAGTAAGGGTATAGAACAAGGTAGCGGTGCGTTTGTTAATGAGATTTTAGAGCAATATTTGACAAAAAACAATCTTTGCTATTTGGCAGGTCCAAGTTTTGCAAAGGAAGTTATGAAAGGTTTGCCTTGCGCATTAGTTATACATTCAAGCAATGATAATCTAAGCAAGAGGTATGCTAAATGTTTCCCTGATTTTATAAAAACATATACACAAAATGATGTTATAGGGGCTGAAGTTGCTGGCGCATATAAAAATGTTATTGCTATTGCTGGTGGGATTTGTGATGGCTTGAAGTTAGGCAATAACGCTAAAGCGTCTTTATTATCTCGCGGGCTTGTTGAAATGGCTAGATTTGGTGTGTTTTTTGGTGCTAAACAAGAAACATTTTTAGGGTTATCTGGTAGTGGTGATTTGTTTTTAACCTCAAATTCCACCATGTCAAGGAATTATCGTGTTGGTTTTGGATTAGCACAAAATAAGACTTTAAATAATATTTTAGATGATTTGGGAGAAGTTGCGGAGGGTGTCTATAGTGCTAAATCAATAGTTGAAATTGCTAAAAAAAATGATTTATATACGCCTATAGCAAATGAGGTTCAAGCTATATTAAATGGTGGAGCTGTAAGTGTCGGTCTTAAAAATTTGTTATCAAAAAATAGCAAATATATTTAATGTAATTCATAAATGCTCTTGTAAAACGATTGTAACTATACTTCTTAACCCACGAATACACTAGCATTAAAATTATTCTTAAAGGTGAAAGTTTTTACTATAATACACCTCAAACAATACAGAATTAGTGCTTGTGGCGTTGTTGTTGGTGTGCCTTGTGCCTGTGGTGTTGTTTGTGTATTTGACATATTCAATCCTTTAAATTCAAATTAGATTCATTAATAAATGAAATAAACTGATTTAATGCGTGTTCTTGTGGTAAAAAATCAAAACTTCTAAGCTTTACAAACTTTGCCCTTGTATTTTGCAAAAATAATAATAAATAGCCTATCACATCAATATAGCTATCCTCATGTTCTATTGCATTTATTATTCTTGCAAATTTCAAAGCTAGTAAATGTGAAGTGTTATCAATGATTTTTATTTCATCAGAAGTTGGGATATTTCTGTGTCTATTCCTTATTGTTTCCTCTAGGCTATTCTCTAAGTTTTTCCATATTAAAGAATCCATTTTATTTACTAATTTCACATGCTCTTTATACTTGCCATATGTATTCTCTCTTTGTGCTAGTATATCTTTGGCTTGTGCTAAAAAATCATTGTATTTAGTAACCATAATCAACCTTTTATGTAAAAGCTTAATTATTGCGTATTTTGTAAATGAAAAATAGGGGGCAAAAGTCAATTATCAATAAGGTCTTATAGTTAAGTTAGAATCTTGCACTCCATATAATAATTTTTCTAACTCTTTATACTCTTGCGTGTATAGCTTTGGTTCTTGATAACTTTCATTAAACAACCTACCCATAAAACTTTCACTCATTCAATTTGAATCAATCTAGCACTTCTCCTATATTTCTCTTTGCAGTATAATAACCTGATATCTCAAAAAAATTAATATAATATAAAAATAAATATCTTTAATGAATACATTGCCTAGAGCAGTTAATAGATACCAAATTGAGCTAAGATTATGCCTACTATTAAAGCAATAATAGGAATTATGACAGCTACTACACAAATATCTAAATAGCTTTTTTTATGGCTCATTCCAGTAATAACAAGTAATGTCAAAACCGCCCCATTATGTGGTAAGGCATCAAGACCTCCTGAAGAAATTGAAGCTACCCTATGAAATAGTTCTAAAGGGATATTCTCGCTTAAGGCTATTTCTTTATATTTCTGCCCTAAAGCTTCCAATGCTATACCCATGCCTCCAGAAGCTGATCCTGTAGCCCCTGCTAATAAATTCACAGCTACAGCTTCAGAGATAAGGGGATTGCCTTTGACATTTAAGAATAATTCTGTGAGGGTTTGAAAACCCGGAACCGCTTTTACCACCGAGCCAAAACCCACAGCTGCAGAAGTGTTGATAATCGCTATTATAGAACCTTGAGCACCAGAATTTA
>JARHYT010000050.1 GCA_029264775.1 Helicobacter sp.
CATATTATGTAGCTAATCTCCAACTTAGCCGCCCAATATATGAGAATGGCAAACAAAAGATATTAGGGAGTTTGCAAGTAAATAATATATTTGATTATAGATACTACTTTAGAGGTGATGGTATGAGCTCAATTGGTAGATATACTGCACCGGGTAGAAGCATAAGTGTGCAGGTTCAATATATATTTTGATAATATTTATGGTTTTTAGCCAAACTTTTTGGATTCAACTAAATGATTTTAAGTATAGGTTGGGGCTTGAGTTCAAGCCTTATATAAAACTATAAAAATAAATATATTTTTCATTAATATATATTCTATATAAAGCTATTTGTTTGCCTGCTATCGTTTGTATTTATTAAAAAGTATAGTTGTAAGAAGTCGGCAAATTGTTGGTATATTTAATATTATACTTGCGATTAAGCTAATTATAAGAACTTTTTTATTGTATAATGAATAATGAAAGTACGGAGTCTATGTTTATAAATGTAGGGGGGATTATTTTTCATATTTATCAATCTATATTTATGCAATTAAATTGTAGAATATCTTAACAATAAAATTCAATAAGCTACAACTTTCATTTGTTGTTCATATATTGCATATCGCATTATGGTTTTTATAAATATAATAGTAAAATATCTAATTTAATGTAATAGCCTATGCTAAGATTCAAATATAGCTTATATTTGAATTTTGTTTTTAGTTATTGCTTATACGCGATCGAATGTATTGCTATTATTGTACATTATCTTTTGGTTGTATTTTGCTGTTATCAGCCTTTACATTCTCTAGAAATTCAATTAGTTTAATTGCACATTCCATATATATTTTACTTGCAATACTATCTGGTTGAAAAAAACTTAGTGGTTTGCCACCATCACTTGCTTCAACAATGCTTGGATCTAATGGTATCTTTGCTACTACATTAGTATTAAATTGTTGTGCTAATGTTTGTGAATTGCCTTTACCAAATATCTCATAGGTTTTTTTGCAGTCTGGACATACAAATGCACTCATATTTTCAATAATACCAAATATAGGTATGTGGCATTTCATAAACATATCAAGCGCCCTAAAGCCATCATCAATTGCTACCATTTGTGGCGTAGTTACATTTATGCCTGCACTGACTGGTACACTTTGTGCTAATGTTAATTGAGCATCGCCTGTTCCCGGTGGCATATCTACAATCATAATGTCTAATTCTCCCCATTCCACATCTTGGAGTAATTGCATAATTACACGCATCACAATAGGTCCTCTCCATATAAAACTTTGCCCTTTGCCATATATAGATTCTATACTTATTGTTTTTATGCCATATTTATCAAGTGGCATTAATTTTTTGCCATCTTTTGTTGTAGTGGGTTCTGTGTCTAAACCGAGCATGCGTGGAATATTTGGTCCATATATATCCGCATCAAGTAAGCCTACTTTTTTCCCGCTTTTAGCTAATGATATAGCTAGATTAACACTTGTTGTTGATTTACCAACACCACCTTTACCGCTACTAACCATTACAAAATGCTTTATTGTTGGAGCTATATTTTTTGGTGATTGCGTATTGTTTTCTTTTTGTATATTTGGCGTCATAATATCCACATTAACATGTGAAAATTGCAGATGCCCTAACGCATTCAATATATCACTTTTAACTTTCGATATAACTTCATTATTGCTAGATGGTATTGTAACTTTAATATTGCATATATTATCATGCACTTCAATTGCACCTACAAACCCGAAACTAACTATATCTTTTTCAAAATTTGGGTAAATTACTTGTTTTAATGCCTGTTTTATTTTTTCTTGCATATAAATTCCTTTTCTCTATATTAAGGCTTGAATTATATCAAAATTTAGTTATTTTATTGTTTGTTTAATGTATCATAAATTTTTTGCGAAAGCTCGTTAAATAATTGTTCTATTTGTCTGCTTAATGCTGGATTTGTATTTTTCATGATCTCTTGCATTTTTTGATTTTTAATTTTTTCAATAATAGCATTTTGACTAGAATCTACTACATTTTTATTATGTGTATCTAAGCTAGATTCTGTAATATCTTGCATATACGCGTTATTCTTATGTTCTTTATTTCTATTTGTTTCATTTGCACTAAATGCCTGTATATCTTTTTGAAATATTGCTGCTTGTTTGGCATTTACCCTACTATAAAACTCATGAAGTTGTGAAAACATTTCATAAACACTACAAGGAATACGCAAATCATGCCCGATCACACAAATTGGTAAATGTGCATATTTTTCCTTAAGCATTACAGAATCTGTTATAACAAAATCTGCTTCATCAATGGCACTTAAATGTCCCTTTAAATAAAAACTAAAAGACAATGATAAAAACACATTTTTACAAGCTAAGTGTATTTTTACATCATCTTCCCCTATACTTTGTTGTCTTAAACCTTGCATATTTCCTCACTTTTATAAATTACACGACTAAGATATAGCCCACAGGCTGGTACTAATTCTCTTATACACGCATTATCATGCAGTGTAATTTTATTGTTTATTTGATTTTTTAAGTCTTGTAATGATATTTTATCTAAACTAAACTCAAAACAAGCTTTAAGCATGATTCTAACTTGAGAGCGTAAAAAGCCGTTCGCACCAATATGTGCTACAAAACACCCTATATTGTGTATTTTTGCAGGAAATATATTTGCCTTTGTTATCGTTCTAATAAAGTTTTTTGTTTCACTGCCATTTTTTTTGAATAAAGAAAAATCATGTGTACCCATAAACTCTTTTATGGCGATCTGCATAGATTCTAAGCTACCATGATTTACTTTTGCTATATAGAAATTATAAAATGGCATTACCTCATCTTGCGTAAATATATATTTATAAAAACGCATATTAGCACTAAATCTTGCATGAAAGCTATCATTTACTATAAATATTTTTTTAATTAACACAAATGGATAAAGCCTGTCATTAAGTAATTTTTTCATTTTTTCTAAAGGCATGTGCAATGTTGCATGAAAATTTATCACTTGATATGTCGCATGCACTCCTTTATCTGTACGCCCACTACCGATTATATTGGTTTTTATGCCTATTTTTTGCAGTCTATTTTCAAAGAAACCTGCCACACTCATTTTTTTGGAATCACTATCTATAACTTCATTTTTTTGTTTGTTAAAACCACAAAATTTAGAGCCATCATATGCTATGATACATGCAATATTCATCTAATAAAATCGCTTTATATATTTTTTGTAAAAATACCAACCTGCAAATAACCACACAAAAGGTAGCATTAGACTTAGTGCCGGAAATTTCATTGATAATAAATACATAGATAGCAAATATATACTTCCGCTACCCAACACATAAAAATATGCGTAGTTTTTATGGAATCTAGGATTTTTAATGCCAAAGAATAATATAAAAAATATACTTACCAATGGAAATAAGGAGGTGCAAAAAGATTGTGAGAATCTTTTTAATTGTTTTGAGCTACCCCTAAAAGCATCCATCCAATATTCATACAAGCTATTTTCAGAATCTGTTGAAGCAACAATAAAGTTACGCACAACCATTTCTTTAAATTTAATGTTTTGCAAGTATTCTTTATCTTTAAAATATGCTTGACCATCATACAATATCAACTCTAAAACCCCTTTTTTATTCTCAATCTTACCTGTATTTGCAAGGATAAAATTATCTTTTGATTGCTCCGTAGAAATAGAATATAATACTAAGCCATGATACATATTGCCTTTTTTATCATCAACATATACCAACCAATCACCAATTTTTTGACCAAAGTCTCCGGGCTTTAAATTTACATTTATTTCATTTTTTTTGAATGATATAAAATCTCTATATGCTTGTTTTGATTGTGGAGTCATTACAAATGAGAACATAAATAAAACAAAGCTAACAAGTCCACATAGAGGTAATAACATTTTTATAATATCTTTAGGGCTTACGCCAAGAGAAAAAAATACAAGCATTTCAGAATCATAGGATAATTTACTAAGACCCAATATACAAGCACTATAAAATGTCAAAGCTACAACAAAAAATGTGTTTGCTGGAATACCATAAATATATAATAATACCAAATCTTTTAGACTTAATTGTATGCCATTTGTAAGCATAGCAATATTTAAAAGCAATATAATAGACGATACAAAGAATAGCACAAAGAAAAAAGGAAAAAACATTTCGCTAATTGAGCGTAATATATATCGTTTAAGCAGCATGAAACATACTCACACACATAAAACTAAAAGCTAAAAATGGTATAAAAGGTAGTTGCATGTCTTTTGCATGTTCTAGCTGTTTGTTGTAGCATGTATTATTTAATTCGTTCTTGACAGAATTATATTTTTTAATTTCTTTTTTAAGCTTTATAAGATTAAACAAAATACCAATTAAAGAGGCAAGTACTAAAACCTCAAAAATATAATAATAAAATCCATTAAAAAAACTCTCAAGTAAAATTGCTAAACATGCTATTACCCATATGTCAGCCTGTCCTAATTTCTCTTTGTCTCCAAACAGATGTAATGCAAAATGGAATACATAAGCAATGCCAATCGATAAAAATGGATAACCATCGTAGAAATTACTTGCAATGTAATAAACAATGCAACTAAATACAAATAGTAAAAAAAGCAAAATATTTGGGACATATTTAAATATGCAATCAATAATGCTTAATGTGTGTAAATATATTAGAGAGCAAATCAAGCACAAATAAAGAAATATACTCCCACTAGTTTGAAAAATTGTAAATTTATTTAAAAAAAAGTCTATAAAAACATTATATCTTCTGTCTATATCTAAGTTAGATTCTATAATATTCTTTTGTGTGAGTGAAATAGCAACAAATACCCACAGGCACACAAAAATAAAATTCAAGAACATATATCTTTTGTTTGTCTGGTACATCTTAAATTTTGGTTGCATGTGTGTTATAAAAAAACTAGAAAAGATATGCAATAGAGCATAACAAAAAAATACACTTACTAAAAAATATGATATATTACTCAACATTTATGTCCTTATGTTTTCAAGTATAAATTGTATCGTATATTTTGTAAAGGTGATATTAAAGATATACATTTGATACTAAACTATGGTTGAATATTATATGAATTTACTAAACTTACTAAATAATATTATAGAATAATTGTTATTGTATGGTTTAGTTATCAATAATCTATTTAAAGCGGTAATCATGAAAAAAGTTTCATTATTTATTCTTATACTTTGTTGTAATCTTTATGCGGATTATAATGGGAGATTACCAGATTCTGTTGTTTTGCAAAATGGTGAAAACAAGAATGAAAAATTGATTTCATCATGCGGTAATCAATATTGCTATGCCGGATTACCTAGTGCTTTTAATCCTGTTGCTTATAGTTTTAATTATACTACCCATAGTGGAACTTCTAGTTTAACAATAGTTTCTCAAACTCCACCAACTTCTAGTTTTAAAGAAACAATTTTTTATATGGGGCAATTAAATGTTAATACTGGTTCACATTTAACACTTCAAAATTTTCATACATTATCAATACAAAAAGGCATTAACATTGATAATGCAAAGCTCGATGTTGTTATGCGTAAGGGGATCAAGATTACAGCAAGCGAGTTTGGACCATCTTCAAAGTTGGTTATTAACACAAATGCGACTATGCAGGTCGGGCAAAATTCTAATGTTAGTTTTACAAATGGTGATATTTTTGTAGGAGATGGCTTTGTAAATATATCTAAAAATGCAACGCTTACATTAGGATTTGATACTATTAGATTTCACAATAAACTTATAAATGAAGGGGAAATGATTTTAAATGGCATAGTATGGAATATAGGCAATGAGCTAAGGAACTATATAACTTTTCCTAGTGTATCAGATTTTATTAATATTGAGGGCAAGGTTACTGTTAATGGTGATTTTAATAATGGCGGTAAAGTAAGTGGTGATGGTATATGGGATATCCCAGATCCTGGTGGTGGCAATCTTGAGAATTATGGGGGACATATAAGTATTACAGGACAATTGACTAATAAAGGTGATGGCGGACAGCAATCAAGTGTAAAAATATATGGAGGTAGTGTTAAGGTTTCTAATGGCATGGTAAATTCTTTGGACAATACACTATTGTTTGGTGCATATAATGGGCAAATGGGAAAGTTAGAAGGTAATTTAACCAATAATGGAAATGTTATTGTTGATATTGCAGGTGTAACTATGGGTAATCATCAGCTTGTTACAGGCAATATCACAGGTAAGAATACATTTGACATTTTGATTAAAAATAATGCTGATGAATTTGTAAATGCGAATATTAGTAATGGTGCTTTGCAAATTAATCTTGATATGGACAAAGTGAATCTCTTCAAAAGTGCATTAAATAATAATGAGCTAGGAATCTTAAACGGCTTAGATTCCAAACTCAATGGAATCTATACCTATGGTGGTAGCAAGGCTTTGCATGATGTAGTATATAGTGTTGATAAATCAGTTTTAAGTGCATTTATATCCACTCCTTTATCTATGCTTGATTCTATACAGAGTTTAAATACATTGCAAAAAGTAAGCGGGAATTCTATAAATGTTAAGGCATTTGGAAATGGAATTATGGGTGGTGGTGTAGGTGTTGGCGGTATAGGTGGGTTAAGTATGAATTATAATTTGAATAGTGATAAAAATATGTTAAATATTGGTTTTACCTATGGTTATGCGTCAATGCAACATGGAATCAATAAGGCTTATAATAATTTGCAGAGTCATATATTGGGGTTTTTTGTAGTTGATAGAATTGTTCTTAATAATGTTGAGGTTGATTTGCATATTTATAGCAATATTGGTTTTTTTCATACGCAAAGAAATATAGTGGTGTCTGATAAAAATTTAAACTCCAAAGAAGATTTTAATACATATCAAAGTGGTGCAAAGGTAAGTACAGGATATAGGTTTATATTGAATAATTTTTCCATAAAGCCATTAGCCGGCATATATCAAGAATACATCGTTCAAGGCAATTTAGATTCTATGGGCGATTTACGCATAAAAAGTAAAGGATATAATAATTATGTGATGGGGGCTATTTTAGGGCTTGAATCTACCTATAATATAACAAACAATAATGCTATATTTGCAACATTTAGTTATGAACCCATTATGTTTTATTCCCAAAAATCAATGGAATTAATATTTGAAGATAATAAGATTTTTATTAGTACTATACCATATTTACATAGACTATACATATCAGTTGGTGGAGATTTTGCAATAAATGATAACTTATCTGCTCATTTTTCAACTTTTTATAAATCAAATGTGGGGAATAATAATATATTTGGTGTAGAGGCAAATTTGAATTATAGATTCTAAGCAAAGTGTGATTATTAATTATTTTACATATTTGATACATTATGACATTGCACCTTATTATACAGTTAGCTTTATCTAAGAGTATGTTTGACATAATTAACTATTTTTTAGTATATTCTAGGTTATGTATTACACTTATGATTTTAAACCACAATGATAAAGTGATATTTATTGTAAAGGATAGTTATGGTAACAATTAAAGAATTAGATGCCTTTGAGGTTTTAGATAGTAGAGGTAACCCTACAATTTGTGTTAAAGCTATACTTAGCGATAATAGTGTAGGCACAGCTATTGTTCCAAGCGGTGCTAGTACTGGCAAAAAGGAAGCATTAGAGCTAAGGGATAGTGATAAAAATAGGTTTTTAGGTAAAGGTGTTCTCAAGGCATGTGCAAATGTAACCGAAGTTATAGCGAGAGATTTAATTGGTGTTGAAGCGTGCAGACAAACAAGTATAGATTATGTATTAAAAAGTATTGATAATACAAGTAATTATGCAAAATTAGGTGCGAATGCAACCTTAGGTGTTTCTATGGCTGTAGCTAGGGCTAGTGCTATTTCTCAAAATATTCCGCTTTTTAAGTATCTTGGTGGAATTGTTGCAGCAACATTGCCTGTTCCTATGTTAAACATTATTAATGGTGGAAGTCATGCAAACAATAATGTTGATTTTCAAGAATATATGATTATGCCAATTGGATTTGATTGTTTTAAAAGGGCTCTTAGAGCTAGTGTGGAGATATATCACGCATTAAAGAGTATTTTGAATGAAAATAATTTAAGTACTGGTATAGGTGATGAGGGTGGATTTGCACCAAATTTAGCTAATAATGAAGAACCGATAATATATATAATGAAGGCTATTGAAAAGGCTGGATATAAGCCCGGAGTTGAAGTAAGCATAGCTTTAGATGTGGCTAGTAGCGAATTTTATGAGAATGGAGTATATACCCTAAAAAGTGAAAATAAAAAATTAGATTCCAAAGGATTAGTAGATTATTATGAGAATCTTGTAAAAAAATATCCCATTGTATCTATAGAAGATGGTTTGAGCGAAGATGATTGGAGTGGTTGGGCTTATTTGACTGAAAGGCTAGGAAATAAGATACAATTAGTAGGAGATGATTTATTTGTAACAAATACAAAAATATTGCAAGATGGTATTGATAAAAAAGTTGGAAATGCTATATTAATCAAACCAAATCAAATTGGCACAATCACTCAAACAATTGAGGCTATAAGGCTAGCACAAAAGCATGGGTACAAAACGATAATTAGCCACAGAAGTGGTGAAAGCGAGGATACATTCATAGCAGATTTAAGCATAGCTGTGAATGCAGGTGAGATTAAAACTGGAGCTCCAGCAAGGGGAGAAAGAAATGCAAAATATAATAGATTGCTAGAAATAAGACATACAAACAAGTTATTAACCTATGAGGCTAAAAATCTATTTGCTTACTATAATAATAAATAGCAGAGTATATAAATATTTGATTAAACTGCAAATATTTAATCAAGATTAATACTCAAGTGTGGATATAAAGATGTTTCGAATACGCCTCGTATAACATATTATGCAATGATTTGTTTCATTAATTATCTAGTTATTGTTATAATTGGGTAAATAATGATAAAATTTAACATCTAGTTACTATTTTTTTATAGAATCACAATTCATTTAATACTAATTTTTTGACCCTTTCATCTAGTGGCCAAGGATACCACCCTTTCACGGTGGAAACGGAGGTTCAAATCCTTCAAGGGTTGCCATAAATAAATAATCATATTGCTTTCATAAATACTACTACACAAGTTACAAACGAATGTATTTTATGCTAGAATTTTGCATTGAATTAATGCTAAAGGATATAAATGCGTTGGGTAAAAATTATAAGTATAGGTGTGCTTTTTTTATGTTTATTTGTCGGTGGCATTGCTTTTGATATATTTGTTGTGCAGAAATTTTCACATAGAGGTGATTCTGTTATGCTTGCAAATAATGCAATGAATGATAATTTAAAGCTAGAGCAAAACATACATGTATCAAAAATGTTAGAACCAACGATGTTGAAAACTTCATTAGAAATAGTAGAAAGCAATGTGTTAAGTAATTTGCAGGAAATAGCCACAAATCAAAGAGACAATATAACTAAGACACTTGATATCATTGTAAAGCTCGCACAAGATAATAAGGACATATGCAGGGTTAGCCCGTATTTCATATCTCCTTATTATAAGTTTGAAGATCAAAATAATTCGCAGAAGAGAAGTTATAAAATATCAATGAAAATAGATTGCAAGATGGATAAAACAAAATATGAAGACTATAAAAAATTCTTTAACAAGATTCTAGAGCATGTTGATTCTAATGAATTTCTTGATATTTCTTTTGGTTTTATAGATTTTGTCCCATCAAAGACACAAATAGCAGATTATGAGTCGCAATTAAGACAGACAGCAATAGAGCAGGCACAAGCTTTGTCATTAAAATATAATGAGAGTTTGAAAGCTAAATGTAATATTAGTAATATAAGGTTTGGGCATACATCTTTACCAACAACAAGAAATAATTCGATACAAATGGTGCTGGCTAGGGATTCTCATGTTTCACTAGATAAAATAGCGGATTCACAATTATTATCTAGTAATATAGAAATGTCTCTTTCTACCCAATTTGAATTTATATGCAAGTAAGTGATACAAGGGATATATAGTGAGTAGTAAAAAGGCAATATTATACCTACTTATCGCCATATTTTTAACTATAGGTATAGCCTATGTTTTTGCACAATATAAAAAATCACATGAATTAGATGAATATCAAAGCACTATAAATGCAAATAACGATACACATAATAGCACAGATACACAAGATATTAATACAGGATTTAAAGATATAAAGGCATTGTCTTTGCCTCAAAGTATGCTAAAATCTTGGCAGTTAGTAATGTTTGATTCTGAAAATTCTATGAAAATAGCTTACAAAGATGAAGTTCAACCATTTACAATAGTAATTTCAGATGATGGTACCATACAAGACAATACATTTATTATGGAAGGCAAGATTCAAAATATAGCTAGTGTAGATAAAATAAATAATCTTTATAGAATCTTTATAAAAGGTGAGTGGGAACGAGATGAAAGAGGCATTACATATCATAAAGAAGATTCGCTTGACTACAGATTCTATATGATAGATGAGAGTAATGGATTGGCATATATAAATGGTTTTTGTTTCATGGATACGAATAAAGTAAATATGATTGGTAATATAAAAACAACACAAATAGAATCCATCTACAATAAAGATATGTCAATTAGGCAAATTAATAGACAAAATGGCACAGAAAAACTCTTTGGCACTGATTGGTTTTATAATGATTTTTCTAGCTACAAAAGACTTCCAAATGCAAAAACAATAACGCTAAATGTTAAGGATTCTGCATTAAATAAAATAAAAAATGCTCCAAAAGAGGCAAAAGAAATAGAGTTTAGACATTCTTTCATATTAAGAACAAATGATAATGAATATTTTGCACTAATAGCTAAACTCAAAGATACAAGTGATCTAAATTCAGAAACTTTAGATTCTAATCAATATGGTCTTTTTAATGTGGATAACATAGAATCTCTAACACTTTATAGGGTAGGGGAAAACAACACAATAGATTTATCTTTTGGACTTGATGTTACTCCATTAGCCTTCAATAATTCTAATCCATGTATGCCAAACAATTACAAAAGCAATACATTTTGGATTTATGATGATGGAAGTATATATATTACAACCATACAAGATAATGGTAAAAAAGCAAGTCAAACTACGAAGCGATATATTACAGATAAAGAATCCTTGGCTTTTGTTGTTGATGGAATATTTCTTAATGAAGATTGCACAATGCAAGATGCATGTATGACTCACTTAGAACACAAAGTATATAAAATGGCTTGCAGTGATAAATGTATTGTATTATCAAAATGGGATATTAATAACTCATTGAATAATAATGATAAAGATATATATCTTGGCAGATTCAAAGTTTTAGAATCATTAAACAAGAAAGCAAACGATATACAAATATCTGTTTTTGATAACAACATTACACAATACGAATGGATTAAGATTGATAATATCAATCAAAATTCAATGTATCAAGATGATCTGTTGCTTATACCACAAGATGTAAATAGGTATTTTGATTTTGGTATAGCATATAATAAAAATAAAAAACCATTAATTTTCAATTTTTCAGATTCCATGTTGCTTTCAAAGCTAAACCAATATTTTGATAATGATATTTTTAGTGATATTAATCCAAGGAGTGTTAGCGAAGTTGTTACTTGTGATAAATGTGCCTTGTTCATATCACATTCGCCTTTAGAATCTGCTATAAACAATAAAAGCGATTTACAATTCTTTATTAGTTCTCAAAATATATTTTTAGCAAATAACATTAAAATTAAACAAGTAAAAGAATCTACAAATGAATTAATATTTGAAAAAGAAGGCTTTTTTGGTAGAAATAAAACAATAGATGTGCAAGATAATTTAGGCAACTGGATAATATATATGAGGGGCAAATCACCTCAAATAGTAAAACAAAATAAATTTGAGGACAAAAAAGTTATTAGATATTTTAATTTAGATTGATGTATGGATATACTAAAGCATATTTATTAATCTAAACTATCTATTAAATAGTCGTTGCATGTTACAATTATTCTATTTTATCATAGTAGAAAGTTTATATAATAAGTAAGTATAAATGATATAAACATGCTTAGTAGCACACTTAAATATATCTAAGCTACACAATCGGTGTTATTTTTTTGTGATATATTATTTTAATTGTATTTTATAGTTTTGTATAAGTTTATATTGCAAATATTTTGCAATATTGTATAATTGCAAATATCATTATAAATTGGATATTGAATGAGTAGAAAGTTGTTAAGTTTGGGGTATATCTATGAAATGGTGGGAAAACATGAGGAGGCATTAGCCTTTTTTGAGCAAGTTTTAGAAAAAGATTCCAAAACATTAAGTACAGAAATAATTAAGGAAGCTAGACTAGGAGTCAAAGCTAATGAAATGGCATTAAGATTCAAAAAGAATCCAGACATGATTACAAAGAATCTAGACATGGAATTAATGAAACAAAAAATATTGGAATTTAAAAAGAATCCAAAAAATTTAACAGGATGGTTTAGCAAATGGAATTAAAAGATGTTGTGTTGCAAACTTTAAATGAGATTGAAAATAGTGTAGATGAAAAGGGATTTAAAGATATAACACTTGGCATAAATACGGGTGAAGTTGAGTTTTTACATAGTTTTAAGGAAAGAATTTTCGTGTTATTTGAAGGATTAAAGCAAGATGATTTGTGGCTTGAAAATGGCGATGATATGCAATCACAGATACAAACAAAGCTTGATTTGATTCTAGGTTTTTTACAATTTCAATTAGCCTTATTAGATGCTAGGTTAGAGGTGCTTGATAAAAGAAATCTTGAGCAAGAGCAGTAGAACAAGAAGTTATAGTTTTAATTGCATTTAGATAAAATAATTAAGACTACAAACCATGCGGACAATTCAATAATACTAAGTTATACTAATTAGTCTTTGATATTTTGCTACTAAATTACAATCTAGATCTATTTGTAATTATGTTTAGGTTTATATACTAAAATAAAAGCTATAAATTACTATAACCGCCTGCCATGCCTTATACTAAGAAACTCCACCAATACCATGAGGCAAAAAGTGTAACACAAACAATACCAACAAGGCTAAGCAAAAAACCAAATTTTATCATATCCCATGCTTTAATGCCACCTTGCGCAAAAACTATTGCATTTGGTGGTGTGCTAATTGGGATCATAAAGGAAAAGCTAGCACATATAGTTACAACAAGCATAAGCAATATTCTCAAGTTATCACCTAAAAATGATTGTGTTGCTACATCAATTATTGGTAGCAATATAGCTATTAATGCTGTTGTGGATAAAAATCCTGTTGCAATGATTGAGAAGCAACATGCTAAAAATATAAAAATAACAAAAGGCACACCATCAAATAACTCAAAGAATTTTTTAAATGCACCGCCCAATTCTGCTTGTGAAAAAGCCATAGCAATGCACAAACTAGCACCAAATAAAAATATTATTTCATATGGTATGGATTTTGTATCATCCCAATCTAAAAAACCTATTTTTGGTATAAACATTATAAGCCCAAATGCTAATAAAATTATATTTTCATTCCATCCAAGCCCGCTATATATGGGTCTTATAGGAGAATTTAATAATAACACTAACAGCAACAAGCCAAGAAAAAATAAAAGCCTTTTGTGTTCCCCATTAACCTTTATATCATCAAACATTGCCAAATTTAATTCTTGCTTGCCTATTCCATAAGATAGAATCTTTATCATTGCAATAAGCATTAAGCAAGTTAATGGAGCCATCATAAAAATCCATGTAACAAAGCTTATCCCGCTTAATCCTTTTGTTTCTAAAAATCCCAAATATACAAGATTTGGAGGACTACCAATTGGTGTTGTAATGCCACTTATACTAGCGCCAAATGCCACGGATAAAAGGAATCTAGTTTGCAATGTTTTATTATCTGTTATAGACATAGCAACTGGTAAAAGCAATAATGCTACCGTAGAGTTTGATAGAGCTGTTCCAAGTATAACGGAAGCAACGCCTAATGCAGAAATTACACCATTCGTGTTTTTTGGAAATTTTGCTATAAAAAATTTTGCTATAACCCTATGCAATCCTATTTTTTCAGTTGCGGCTGCAACCATAAAACCACCTAGGAATAAATAAATAATAGGATTTGCGTAATTACTTGTTGCAGCTTTTGTATCTAATATGCCAAAGCTAGGAAATAATATTATAGGTAGTAGGGATACAACACCCATAGGTAAAGCTTTGTTTGTCCAAAGTGTAATCAATAGGGCAATAATACCGATTAGTATAGATACCTTAAAAGATGTTTGTAAATATAAATAGGCACAACAAAAACATATAAAACCTATGAATATAGCCACACTGATTCCGATAAATACTTTTGAGAGCTTTTCTTGCTTATCGTTGTTGGTAGGTTTTGTTGTATCTTTAATTTGGTTTTTTTGGGAATCACTATTTTGCGATAAATCTTGATTTGCTTGCGTTATTTTTGTCTCCTCTTGCCCACACATGCTTACTCCTAATAGGTACTACTTGGAATTAAGTTATAATTATAACATCATTATCATAAAACTATCTAAGTAGATTGTTTTAAATATCATATAAATTAAATTCTATCGTGCAAAATCTAAAGCAAATAAGATCTTTTCTATTGATTAATATATAAACACACTAATATTATAATGCTATATTTGGCGATTTTCTATTCATTTTATATAACAATTTTTCGCTTTTATTTGTTTTATATAATACATTGTATGAGTGGTATTCATATCGCATTGATTCTATATGAAGATTTATATTGTAAATATATCGTCTTGTTCTTCTCATTGTCAAGCTAAATAACGCTGATTTGATACCCATATAGCTAGACAAGAGGAGAGGAGGGCTTGTAGCTTTGCTGCATTATTTTAGAATCTAAAACAAGAGAGACTAAACCGCACTTATTTCATATATAAATGAAGGCTAGTAGCTGTATTAGGAATGCTCTTTCTTATATTCAAGTATCATAGCATACACTTGATCCTTTAAATGTAGCTTTTGCTTTTTTAAGACCTCTATTTCTTGATTACTTAGATGCTCTATGCCATTTTCTGCATTTTGTATCTTTGTATCTAACTCGTTATGCTCATTAAAAATCTTTTCAAAATGCGCATTGTGTTGCTTAAGATTTGTAATCTCTTCTCTATACTCATGAAACATGGACGCTCCTTAATAAATAAAATGCTATTATTCTAAAACAAAATTATTAATAACGCCATAAATATTTTAATTTTGAAAATTATTTTATTGATATCATATACAAAAATAATATCAAGCTACGAGAACTAAGATGCAACTTTGTAAAATTGTATATAAATTAAGACTAATTGGCTGAATATCTTTAGGCATGTATTTGTAGGTTATCTCTAAGATACTTAGTCTAATATGCTTTAGTTGCTACAGCAAGCCTAAGATATTAATCTAGATTTATTAAAACTATACATTCTCGACTTGTTTGCTTGTTTGGGGTAGAGTTAGGCTGTTGGTTTGGCAAGAGATGGTTTTTTCTGGTGGCTACCTGTAAAGCTATCGCCGATTCCTGTCTGCATAGCTCCCAATCTTTTCGTATTTCTTTTATCAATAAGCTCAGTTATTATAAATTTTTTATCATCCCTTAATCCTAATACTATAGTATGCTTATCAGTAATTCACTCCATTTTTTGCTTTGTATCTGTATAAATTTTACTATTTTCTAAAATAGCATATATTTTCCTTATGAGTTTATATAGCCTTTTTTAGCCGCTTTTTCATTAAATCCGGCATTTATAAAACATGTGTTTTCCTCTCTAAAATATGATTTAATCAAAATTTAGAATCTCCCCATATCAAACAATATCTCCTAATTCTTTTTTATGGAATGTTCCTGCTACTTGCTGCATATACTCCTTGTCTTATTTCATAAGTATATAATGCGTTATTTTGCTTTCTGTTTTCGTAATCTTTTGCTTACTATTTGCTTATTTGGGATAGAATTAGCATCGTCAAGTTTGATATTAGAGTTTGCTATATCATCGTAAGGGGTAGGAGCGTGAATCTGACTATCCGCTTGTTTATCTCATGTTTTATATATCTCTAATGTGTATTTGGAATCCCTGTTATTAAAGTCTTATCATTATCTTTTGTTACAAGTAAATACCATAAATTATTATCGCCATCTTTGCATGATTTTTAGTATAGCAAGGATTAAGCATCTAAAAATATTGAAACTATCTTATTGTAGCACTAATTTTATCTCCCATTTCTTGACAACCTATAAGATTCATTCCTTCACTCATCATATCGTTTGTGCGGTAACCTTGATTTAAAATGTCTTGCACTGCTTTTTTTATTGCTTCACTTTCTTTTTTTAATCCAAATGAATATTCCAACATCATTGCAACAGAAAGTATTGTGCCTATTGGATTTGCTTTATCTTGCCCTGCAATATCTGGGGCACTACCATGAATTGGTTCATATAACCCTAAAGTTCCATGAGAGAGTGAAGCTGATGGGATA
>JARHYT010000076.1 GCA_029264775.1 Helicobacter sp.
GCTTTACACTTGGATATAAGGTGTTGTTTTAGATTCTAAAAATTTGTAATTATAGAATCTATGAGATGGGCATACAATGCTTTTAATAACTAGCTATTATTTAAAACGATTAAAGTTAATAATGTTAGCTATAAGGTGTTGTTTTAGATTCTAAAATCTAGGAAACAACAATGATTAAGTCTTTTAATGTTTTATTATTTTTTGTTGCTTGCAATTTATTTATATACGCAGATGATAATGAATCTTTATGCTTTTATATTGATAAAATTTCATTTTCTTCTCTGAATAGCTATTTGTATAAGAATGATAATGAAATAGAGCTAATAAACAAACATTATCCTTTTGTATATAAATTATCAAAATATTATACAAATAAATGTTTATACTCTAAAGATATAGTTTTGCTTCTTAAATCTTTAAATGAACATGCTATAAGAAATGGTTATATCACTACTCGCTTTGGTATAGGTGGGCAAGATTTAAACGAGCAAGAATTAGAAGTGCATGTACAGATAGGTAAAGTAGGTAATATAGACTATCAAAGCAATAAAAATATGCTTTTTTTTGATAAAGACTTTGATATAAAAGAGGGTGATGTATTGAATCTAAAAAAATTAGAGCAAGGCATAAGCAATCTCAATAGAATAAGTTCGCTTAATACAAACATGCAGATACTGCCTTCATATAGTGAAGATTCTAGCGATATTAAAATATCCGTTAATAAAGTAAAAGCTCCCTTTAGTGGTAGTTTTAGTTTTGATAATGGTGGTGTTTTGTTTGATAATTATCAAAATACATTTTTGTTAAAATATGAAAATCCTTTTAAATTGGCTGATATTATCACACTTTACTTTCTAGGTGCGTTTCCGTTTAACAATAAAGATATTTCTAAAAATCATAGTTTTTATTCATCTCTAAGCTATTCTGTGCCTGTGCGTAGATTTTTATTAGAATCTAATCTTTCGTACTCTTTTAATGCTATGCAGATTCCATTGATTAATTTTGATATAAATTATAATGGGCAGAGTTTCAATTTAGATTCTAAACTTAGCTATGCTTTAATCGCTAATACTAAACATAATATTTCAGTGGGTTTAGGTTTTGGAGCTAGAATGCAAGATAGTTTTATAGAAAATGTGGAACTTTTAGTGCAAAGACAGAGAATCTTGCAATACTCATTATTTTCACAATATACTTTTACTTTAAATCCATATAAGTTTATCGTTAATCTTAGTTTATTAAATGGCTTTTCATTGCCAAATATAAAGCTAGATGAAAATAATGAAGGATTTAGTTATATATTACCTACGATTAATCTATATGCTTATGTACCTTTTAAGATATGGAATTTTAAATCACTCTATAATTCTAGTATTAAAACGCAAGTGGCACAGGATAGACTATATGCAAATGAACAAATGCTAATTGGCGGTAGATATGTTGTGCGAGGATTTCATGGATTAAACCTAAGCGGACAAATAGGGGTAATAGTAAAAAATGATTTAAATATTTATATTCCTACTTTTGGTAGTGGTATAGGGAGCGAAATAGCAAATATTATAAATCAAGGATTATCAAGTAAAATTACATCAAACACATACAGTCAGGAACTATGATGAAAATCAATATAAAACAAGGAAAGCATTTTATAATAACAATAAACTTTTATTCTTGCTAAATACAAAAAGACAACATATATGATAAGCGGGTATTTACCACACATAAAATCCAACACAATTTCATGGATAATATAACTGATAAAAAATATACAACTAGCGTTTTAATAGCTAAGCTTGTATATAAAATTATAATTTAACTTTAATATATACTTGCAAATGAGTTTCTTATTTAATATCACCTATTTTCGTAAATAATCATCCTCAAGTCTAACTATGTCATCTTCCCCTAGATATTCGCCAACTTGTACCTCTATCATAACTAAATCTATCGTACCGGGATTTGTCAGTCTATGTGCCTTTCCCATTGGTATATATGTATATTCATTTGGTCTCAAAAATATCTCTTTATCTTCTATTTGCACTATCGCACTCCCACTGACTACAATCCAATGCTCATTCCTATGATAATGCTTTTGCAAACTTAATCTATGCTTTGGTTTTACCACAATGCTTTTTAATTTATAATTTTTGCTTTCTTGCAAAATTGTGTAATTCCCCCATGGTCTAAAAGCTTGATTATGAATCTCTGTTAATTGACTTTTATTTTTATTTAATATAGACACTATTTGTTTAACATCTTGAGTTTGCCCCTTTTTTGCTATTAACAACGCATCAAATGTATCAATGATTATACAACTATCAATCCCTATTGTAGCAACTAATCTATCAGATAGAATACAATTGTTATGCGATTTCAATAAAATATTACCAGAACTAGTTATATTGCTATTTGAATCCTTTGGCAATTCATCGCATAACGAATCAAAACTGCCTACATCATTCCATTTAAAATTTGCTTCAACCATTACAAGTTTTTTTGTCTTTTCCATAATTGCATAATCAATGCTTTTATCTATTAAATTTTCACTTAGATTCTTATCTAATCGTAAAAAATCTTGTTTATTATTTATGTTTTTATAAGAAAATTCAAACAATTCTACACATGACTCAAATATTTCTGGTTCATACCTCTGCATCTCATCTAGTAAAACCTTTGCCTGATAACAAAACATACCACTATTCCAATAAAATCCGCCATTTTCAAGATATTGTTTAGCCTTATCTTCGCTTGGCTTTTCATGAAACGCAAAAACACGCAATGCATCAATATTGTTAATGTGTTCTGCTTGTATATAGCCATATCCCGTGTGTGGCGTAGTAGGCGTGATTCCAAATGTTACAATATTACCATCTAGTGCAATTTCAAAAGCCCTATTAACACAATCCATATATAGATCATCATCATGTATTATATGATCGCTAGGTAATACTAAAATAACCTCATTTGGATTGTGCTGTGAAACCAGCAGTGCATCTATAGTTAATGCAGCCGCTGTGTTCTTAGATAATGCCTCAAGTATAAATGAATCTACTTTTATATTTAGCTCATTTGTTGTGTCTAATGCCAAAAAATAATGTTTATCATTAGACACAATATGCAACTTACTACCAGATTGCAATAATTTTAAGTTTCTTTTTAAAGTTAGTTTCAATAAAGATTCATCTCCAATTATTTTGGCAAATTGTTTCGGCATCAGACTGCGGGATATAGGCCACAAACGCGTTCCACTCCCACCGCACAAAATTGAAATAATCATTTAATATCCTTAAAAAAATCTATACACATAATTTCTAAACTAATGGTTCCTGCATATATATAAACTCATATCAATTAGCCTATTTGTATATCCCATTTCATTATCATACCATGCAAGTATTTTTGCACTTTTACCTATAACTACACTTTTATCTGGAATTATTATTGCACTTGCACTAGAACCTATAAAATCGCTTGATACCCTTTTATCATCATCAACGATTATAAGCCCCTTCATATTTGTATTTTGAGCATTATAAAAAGCATTATTTAGTACTTCTTTATCCACATCTTTTTTTAGATTAATACTCAAATCAACTAAGCTTACATCTGGTGTTGGCACACGAATCGAGATCCCATTAAGCTTACCTGTTAAATGTGGCAATACAAGCCCTATAGCCTTTGCTGCACCCGTACTTGTTGGTATCATATTTAATGCTGCTGCACGAGCCCTACGCAAATCTTTATGTCTAACATCTAGTAAATTTTGATCATTTGTATAACTATGTATTGTTGTCATCAATCCATTCTCAATACCAAATGTTTCATCAAGAATCTTTACAATAGGTGCAAGGCAATTTGTCGTACATGACGCATTTGATATTACTTGTTCTCCATTATAAGAAGTATGATTTACACCATAAACAAATGTTGGGGTATTGTCCGCTGGTGCCGATATAATGACTTTTTTGACATTGTTTCTTATATGTACACTTGATTTCTCCAATGAATTAAATTTTCCAGTGCATTCAATAACACATGTAGCATCAAAAAAATCAAGCTTTGCAGGATCCCTATTGCTTATCACTCTAACATTTTTACTATTTCCTACACACAATGTGTTATCATCAATTTTTTTCACATTGCATCCCTTGTGGATAGAATCATAACGCAATAAGTGAATCAATGTATCAATATCTGTTGTTGTATTTATAGCTACAAGCTCCAAATCATCTCTTTGCCCTATAATTCTTGCTGCACAAAGCCCAATTCGACCAGTCCCATTAATGGCTAATTTAATACTACTCATTCATCCTCTTTTTCAATTAAAATTAAGCTCTTGGTTAAAATTGTATCAAAAACTCTTAGTTTTTTGCGATTTAAAAGTAAAATTACTTGATTTTAACAAAAAAATCAAATAAAATGCCTAATTGTTTTTTAGTTTTCTAAAAAAGATACTTTGGTAATGCTTAACAAGGAGATTTATTTATGAAAAAAAGTGATTTTGTAAGGACAATTAAGGAAATTGGTGAATACACTACAATAAAGGATGCAGAAAAAGCACTTGATTCGGTTATTGATGCTATTTCTGAAGTTTTAAAGAAGAACGATTCTGTTGAATTGTTGGGTTTTGGAAAATTTGAAAATGCTTTGCAAAAGGGTAAGGAAGGGAAAATTCCCGGAAAAAATGAAACCTATAAAACAGATGATAAAATGGTTCCAAAGTTTAAACCCGGCAAGGCATTAAAAGATGAGGTTGCCAAAATCAAAACTAAATAAATTTTAGTTACACTTTTATTTGTGATTATTATTATTTGGTATATCGTATTTAAAAATTACACATATTACTTGTATTTTTTTGCCATGATGGCTATATTTTGCATTCTAAATAAGCATGGTTAAATTGCTTATGCTAAAATTAGTACTTTGTCATTGTATTATAATCAAGGAGTTCTTATGGCAGAGACTGCAAGTATTACTCTTATGCAAAATGCAAAAAGCATAAGGGACATAGATATAAAAGATAAATGTATTTTGATCCGTGTTGATTTTAATGTTCCAATGGATAATGATTTCAATATTAGTGATGACACAAGAATGAGGGAGGCACTCCCAACTATTAATTATTGCATTGATAACGATGCCAAAAATATAGTCTTAGTCAGCCACTTGGGCAGACCAAAAGGGAGGAGTGCTGATTTCTCACTAAAACATGTAGTTAAGAGGTTGGAGCGTCTTTTAGACAAAAATGTTTTTCTTGCAGACACAATAGAATCTGCAAGAAAAGAACAAGCTAGCGGTAATCATGAAATTATTCTACTTGAAAATATCAGATTCTATGAAGGTGAAACGAAAAACGATATTGAATTAAGCAAAGATTTAGCTAGTTTATGTGATGTTTATGTAAATGATGCATTTGGTACTAGTCATAGGGCACACGCAAGCACATATGGTATAGCAAAGTTCGTGCAACATAAGGTTGCTGGGATATTGCTTAAAAAAGAAATAGATTCATTTGCAAAGGTTATTAAAAACCCTCTTAAGCCATTGCTACTTATTGTAGGTGGCAGTAAGGTTAGCTCAAAGCTTAGCTTATTAAAAAAAGTTCTTGATGTGGTAGATAAAATTATAATAGGTGGTGCCATGAGTAACACTTTTTTAAAAGCATTAGGCTATGATATGCAATCAAGTCTAGTAGAAGATGATTTAATACCCGATGCAATTTCTATATTAGAGTTAGCAAAAACAAAGAAAGTGAAAGTATATCTACCGGTTGATATAGTCAGTACAGACAACATTAATCAACCAAAGGAGATCAAAATATCACCATCTCAAGATATACCAAAGGATTTTGTAGCAGTAGATATAGGACCTGCTAGTGTGAAATTGTTTAGTGAAGTAGTAGCTGACTCTCAAACAATAATTTGGAATGGACCTCTTGGCGTGTATGAAATCAATCAATTCTCAAGAGGGACTTTTAATCTTGCACATGCAATTGCCAACACATATGCTTTTAGTTTTATTGGCGGTGGAGATACTGCAGACGCGATAGATAAAGCCGGACAGAGAGACAATATGAGTTTTATATCCACTGGTGGAGGTGCTAGTCTTGAATTACTAGAAGGAAATATATTGCCTGCATTTGAAGTGTTAGACAAAAAATAATGCTAATATATATGCTGACTTATGAATTGTTTTATATTTACACATAAACTAATTAAAGTAGTAAAGTATGTAGCCTATTAAGGTAGCAGTGATACTTGTTACAATGTGTAGGGATTTTGAAAATCTATTACATTTTGTGCTAAAAGATTAATATTTTATATGTATTCCAATAAAGAATGTTATTAACAATAAATTAATTATTCTATCTTTAGGCTAAGCTCTTCGAATCGATTCCATTTTAAATCAAGCATAACTTTTGCTTGTTGCAATTCATTGCTTAAATATTGAATACCATATTTTTCATATTCACTTGGTGTTGATAATTTATACTCTAATTCTTTTATGTTAGATTCTAATGCTTCAATTTCTTCCTCTATTTTATCATATTCTAATTGTTCCTTATAACTCAATCTTTTTGGTTTTTGCTTATTGCAATCCATATTTATTGTTTTTTTCTGTTTATCTTGTTTGGTAATTTCTTCACTTATAGAATCTCTTATACTTTCTATCTCTGTTAGCTCTTGCTGTGTGTCCAAAAATTCACTATAACTTGCATGCGTTATAATATAGCTTTTATCATCTTTTTTAGTTTGTTGTAGCACCAACAACCTATCTGCAATTTTATCTGTAAAATATCTATCATGACTTACAAATATAATAGCCTCTTTGGCGCTCAATAAATACTCCTCCAATATATTCATTGTGGCAATATCTAAATCATTGGTAGGTTCATCAAGTATTAAGCAATCATATTGTTTTGAAAATAAGAGTGCTAATGCTACTCTTGATTGCTCTCCACCACTTAACATGCCTATTTTCTTATCTAAATCTTCTTGTGGGAATAAAAAACTTTTAAGATAACCATAAACATGCATGTTTTTACCACGCACATTAACCCTGTCTCCGCCATTTGGACAGAATGTTTCTACTAATGTTTTATTTAAATTTAACATTTTTCTATGCTGATCAAAATATCCTATGCTTATATCACCTCTTTTAAAATCACCACTAAAACTAATATTTGTGTGTTCTAATTCAGATAAATTATTGCATAATAAACATGCAAGAAGTGTGCTTTTACCACTCCCATTTTTACCAACTATTGCAAGCCTTTCTTGTTGCATGATTCTGATATTAAGGTTTTTTATGAGTATTTTATCTCCAATGTTAAGCGTAAAATTATTTAACTCAAATAGCATTTTTTTTGTATTTTTTATTGATTGCCTTGGTAATTCTTGCAAAGTTTTTTCAAGTGTTTGCGATATGCTTCTAGCCATACTAGGCATTGATTTTACCTTTTTTCTTAATTCTAAAAGTCGTTCTTTTCTGCCTTCATTTCTCTTTCTTCTAGCTTGAACACCTTTTTGCAACCATTGTTCTTCTGCTTTTAAAATCTTTTTTAATGTTTCATTTTCTTTTTCAAGACAAGCAAGCATTTGTGCCTTTGACTTTAAGTATGATAAATAACCACCTTCAAAACTTGTTAGCTTACCCATATCAAGCTCTATAATTCTTGTTGCTACATTGTCTATAAAATATCTATCATGGCTAATAAATATGACACTTGCTTTCATATTTTTGATATAGTTTTCTAAAAATTCCACCATATATGTATCAAGATGATTAGTAGGTTCATCTAATATAACTATATCAGCACTTTTTATTAAAATGCTAGCTAACATAATGCGTTTTTGTTCGCCACCGCTTAAAGAAACCACCAAACGATTGGAAAATTTTTCTAAGCCAAATGATTTCATAATAATCTTGACTTTAGAATCTAAATCCCAACCATCATGCTTTTCTATATATGAATGCAATTGATTGTATTCCGCAATAAGAGCCTTATTTGTTGTAAAATCATCATTTTGCATAATTTCTTGCAATCTTTTATGTGCTTTTTTTAATTCGTAAAGACTATTTTCTAGTACTTCCTCTACGCTATGGTGTGGATTAAAACTTAGTGCTTGAGGCAGAGATAAAACCTCGATATTATTTCTAATAATTCTTTTTCCAGAATCCTTTGCTACTTTGTCTTCTATGATTTGCAAAAGTGTACTTTTACCGCAACCATTTTTGCCAATTATTGCAACCTTTTCATGCGTATTAATACTAAAACTAACTTCTTTTAAAAGTATCTTAGTTCCATATTGCTTGCTTACCTCATTTAAAGAAAGTAATGACATTATTTACCTTTAAAGAGTGATTGCAATGCTTCTAAGCCTAACTTTTTATCTTCATCTTTATTGTCGTCTTTCTTAATTACTATATTCTCCTCTTTGTCCGCAACTTCTTCTAATTGAAATATATATCCAGTTAGCATGCTAGCAAGTCGTATATTAATACCCGATTTACCTATAGCCTTAGATTTTTGTGATTTTGATACTTGCACAATTGCCAAAGGTTTTTCGTCATCCTCGCTTGTTTGTAATTTAACAGATATAACTTGTGCTGGCAATAGAGACTTAGCAACAAATATTTCTGGGACACTAGAATATTCAATGCAATCTATATTTTCTCCATGCAATTCTTTACTAACAGCATTAATTCTAACGCCTCTAGCACCAACTGCTGAACCTATTGGATCTATTTTTGGATTATTTGTATAGAGTGCTACTTTTGCTTTTTCTCCGGGTATTCTTGCAATTTTATATATAGACACTTCACCATCTTTTATTTCTGGAACTTCAAGCATTAATAATTCCTCTAATAATTTTGGTGTAGTACGAGAAAGCTCTAATCTTATGCCATTGCGAGTAATTCTAGCAGATTTTAATACACATCTAATTGTTTGCCCTACCCTGAAATTCTCTCCTTTAATTCTATTTTTAAGTGGCAATATAGCACGAGTTTCACCTAGCTCAACAGAAGTATTACCATCTTTATCAACATATAGTACTTTCCCTATAACAATTTTATTCAAATCCTTTTCAAATGCCTTTAAAATTTCTTGCTCGTTAAGCTTTTGTATTTGATATGTTATATCATGAAAAATACTATTAACAGCATTTCTATTCATTCCCTCTAAATTAATCTGATATTCAAGCTCATCTCCAGCATTTACATGCTCAACAAGCTTTTGTGCATCACTTATTGGAATATGTGTTGCCTCCATATCCTCATTAAATTCCCCATCATCACATACTATCATTTTTTGCACAAGCTTTAATTCTTTTGATGATTTATCCTCAAAAACAATAAAATTACCATTTTCGCTAATTTCCTTTTTTGCCATTTTTACCATAGATTCTTTAATTGCCTCTACTACTTGTTCTTGTGGCAATCCATTTTCTGAAGCTATAGCACCTACTATATCTAAAATCTTTTCCATAAACTAAACCTTAATTTTATGATCTATCTTGAATACAAAGCGGTATGAAAGAAGACCGATATTTTACCATAACTTAATTAATAACTATATTACACGAGTTTTTGATTATTTTTATAAACAATGATTCAAACAAACAACAACTTAATATTTATTTGTTACTATTGCAAATGGTGTAGCAAGTAATTGCTTTTTTAAAGAGGAAAGTCCGAGCTACAAGAGATAGGATTCCATTTAACAAATGGCTAGGGAAACCTAAGGGAAAGTGCAACAGAAATATACCGCCTCAGTGGTAAGGGTGAAAAGGTGAGGTAAGAGCTCACCGATTTCTTAGCAATAAGAAATGCCATGCAAACCCAATCCGTAGCAAGAATAGCAGGTTATTATCTCTACATTTAGCTATTCGCTAGAATAATATTGCGAAATATTATCAAGATAAATAATTACTTAAAACAGAACTCGGCTTATAGCTACACCTTATTTTATAAAACAATACTATTTTATAATAAATTTACCATAAAACAAAATGATATTATTTTATTAACATGAGATACGAAACTACTTTAATTTGTTTGTTAATTTCATGAGTATTTATTAATCCATAAAAAAATCTTATTAATATTTCTTTTTATCTGTAATCTAGTATAATAGATTCTAAGTAATTATGAATTTAACATAAGGAGAATATATATGAAACTTATATCATGGAATGTCAATGGATTGAGAGCGTGTATGAATAAAGGATTTATGGATTTTTTTTATAGTATTGATGCAGATATATTTTGCATCCAAGAGTCTAAAATGCACAAAGAACAGGCAAATTTCAAGTTTGATGGCTATCATGAGTTTTGGAATAGTGCCGAAAAAAAAGGTTACTCTGGAACGATAATATTAAGCAAACAAAAACCAATAAATGTAACTAATAATATGGGGATAGAACACCATGATAAAGAGGGTAGAATAATCACAGCGGAATATAAAAACTTCTATTTGGTTAATGTATATACGCCAAATTCTAAAAGAGAGCTAGAAAGATTGGATTACAGGCAGGAATGGGAAGAAGATTTTCGCATGTTTTTAAAAGAACTTGAAAAATCAAAAGGTGTAATTGTGTGTGGTGATTTAAATGTAGCCCATAAAGAAATAGATCTAAAAAATCCATCAACAAATCATAGAAATGCTGGTTTCACAGATGAGGAGAGAGAAAAAATGAGCAAACTTTTACAATCTGGATTTATAGATTCTTATAGATATTTTTATCCAGATAAAACAGGTGCATACACATGGTGGAGCTATATGGGAAAAGCTAGGAGTAATAATACTGGTTGGAGAATTGATTATTTTTTGTTATCACAATCTCTACAAGATAAACTTAAAGGAGCATTTATATATCCAGAAATAATGGGTAGCGATCACTGCCCTGTAGGTATTGATTTTGAATCATAGTCAATTGAAATACTTATGTTTATATGTTTGAAAATTATATCTAAATCCACACTACACTTATATAATGTGTGTGAGTATATGAATAAGCGTAGTTAAAACACCATAGTATCAGAATCTATTTTAGATCTAATATAAATTAAAAATAATTTACTAGCACAAAAATGCTATATATTAAAAAATTAATAGATAACCACTAGCCATACTATTGAAATGGTTGCATGTAACTTGATGAAATTTTGCGTATTTATCGTTTGTGATCTTCACTAACAAATATCCCCTATTATTAAATCTGATTTATATGGAATCCATTTAGACCATAACCTATTAAATTAATTATATTTTGGCTTATCTGCTATATTATATGAGCTTGGCTTTACTATAAAATCTTGTGTATCTAATTGTTTAATATGCTTGTGATTTAGCTTAATAATTTCTCTTATATCCTCAAAAATTTGTCTTATCTTTGGATTTGTAGCGTGATTTATAAAACTACCCATAGCAATTTCTTTTACATCTACATGCCTTACCTCCTCAAAGCTATATACCTTAAGTTTTTCTTTTGACACATATCCTTTTATACTTTTATATTTATCTAAATTAATCTTATTCTTTAATTGCTTGTTTGTATGAAATGTGTTTAATAATTGCCTTGCATAAAATTTATTAAATTCAAGGCATGCGGGATAACTCACAAAACGCACAAGTATCTCTGTATTATTCTTTCTTGATAAAGTTATATTTATGATATGTTTTCTTATTTGCGGTACTATGAAGTGTTTTATTGATTGTAAATTATAAGAATTTACTAGAAAATCAAGCGTTGTTTCACTAATATAGTTTTCATGCAATGCTTTTTCATAAAATTTTTGCGAAGTGAATATATCTTTAAAGGTTTTCATATGGGTATTATAACACATCTTATTTCTATTTATTTAATTGTTATTGTGGGTTTCTGTACGATTAGTTGTGGATATAAAACTGATCCATTTTGGGAAAAACCAGAAAAGCAAGACTTATTGCTACCATAAGAATAAATCTATAAGTCAAAATACACCTATATTCAAACATAAAAAATACTAACTTTTTGCAATGTTTGAATCTATCAGCAGATATTAAACACCACGCCACTTAACATGAGCAGAAATTAACTAAAACTACTGATATAGTAGTTATTTATAGAATCTTGTGTAATAAAACGATAATACAAACAATATACAACTATCTCCTATTGCATAAAATTGTGTATGGACAATTTCTACATGTTTCTAAATTATCTGTCATTGTGTTATTTTTACCAAATTCCTTTAAAATCTCGTTTATAGTTTCTATCCCATCTATAATCATTTTTTCTTTATAAGGTAACTGCATTTTGTCTTTTTGCTCGGATAAGAGGTAATATGAAAAAGACTTATTTTTATATTGTTTAAAATCCTCAATAGAATCTATGCAAATAGAGTAAAATGGCATTTGTAAATCTTTATTATTTGGCGGATTAGCCCCCGTCTTGTAATCAAAAACCACGATATCAGAATCTACAATATCAATTCTATCTATTTTACCCTTAAATTCATAATCGCCATATTTTGTCTTGATATCATATTCAAGTCCAACTATTTGTATTGAATGATTTGTTACCCTATAGCGTTCTAACTCAAAAAATGCCCTTATTTTTGGCACAAAATTATCAAGCTTTATAAATGTAAGTGTATCAATCTGAAATTCATTAATATCACCTCCACTATCCCTACTATCTCTTAGTTTTTGCAATCTGTCAAGAAAATGTGATTCTATCTCATCAATATCCTTAATTGTTAGAATCTTATTTGTATAGCCTTCATATGATTCACGAAGCCAATTATGTAAAACAACGCCTATATGCTGTTGTTGCGTAGTTTCTACTTCCTTTAGATTCTCTATATAACAAAAATAAAATTTACGCCTACAATTGTTATAAATGTTTAAAGAAGTAGCACTAAAAGAAGAATAATTACTATCTTGAAATGTAGGGTATTCTTCATTGTAAAATGTTATATCCCTTTGTTCTGTAGTATCATAATAGCTATATAATTTGTCAATTGATTGTGCTAAATCCAAATCACAATGCAATTCAAACAACATGTTTGATGGAATCTTAATATCATTTGATACAAAGCTTATATGTGTAATTTGTGAATTTTTCATTATATTGTAATAATGGTGTTTGTATAGATTTTCTTTATCAAGACGAGTAGGCATATTATAATGTTTTCTTATTTTAGAGTTTAAGAACATATCATCATGTGTTACATTTGGTATATAATCATCTGTAAAATCAAGTATCAAAACTTCTTTAAATGCAAGACTTCTAGCTTCTAATGCACCTATTACTTTTATTTTACCTCCTCGCACATCATTTTTCTTAATTTTTCTAATATTATGCATAAAAGATATAAATATTTTTTCAAATTCAAGTTGGCTGAAATCATGATATATTTTATTAATCAACAAACTTAATTCAGATAATATTGACATAACTTGATATAGAATTACCTCATCTTTATTAAAAAGTATAGATATTAAAGATTCTAAATGATATATATTTGGTTCATCAATAATAGTAGAATCCTGCCTACACTGCATACGCAATGTATTGGTTTGATCTTGCATAATCGCGATAAAATCAGATTCAAAAAGTAATTCTAAATCTAAAACTTTTGTATGCAAAAAATTATTATATATACCATCTAATATACTATATTCATTCATATATGCTATATCAATACCCATAGCAAAATTTAATAGATTACATGAATCAAATGTTATTAAATAATTGCAAAAGCTTTCATTGGGAAGTATAATAGCAAAATCATTTTCAGATGCCCTATTATTTAATATCTCTTTCTCCCATTTGTTAGCTAAATATAATGCTAAATTAACTTGATTTAAAGGCTTTGAAGTTTTATATAATTTTATTGAATCTATATCTAATTTAGCGGTGTCAATAGAGAATAATTGTTGATTGGATATAGAATATATATATTTATGATCCGCATTTAGTTTATTTTCAATAAACTTAAAATGCATAATATTATACATATCTGTACTAAAATGCAAAAATACTGGTGTAATCTGTGATATATTTTGCAATATTTCATATTGTAGGGGTGATATAAAGCCCTCAAGCTCAATATGAATACTAGAGAAACTTTCAATATATTCTTGAAAAATATCATAATTATATGCAATTTCATTGCTATAAACAGAATCTATTAAATCATGTGATTCTAGTAATTGCTGATACTCATCATATATAATAGATAAAAGATCAAGCTGTTCAGCATATATATCATAGCTATCTATCTCACTAAATTTTAGTAAGCTATCCTGTGTAATTGGAATCTTATGCTCTTTTAACTCATTATAAAAGTTAAGCAATACAGATGAAGTCTGCAAAAATAATATAAAACTTTCATCGAAATTTAAAAATCCGATATTTGTATTAGTATTTTTTTTTGCCATCTTAACATTTTGCAATACTTGCAACATGAAAAAATCCCTTACATGTCGTGTAATCCTACCTTTTTTTGTATATACTACCTTTTTAAAAAATTCATCAATAGTTAATGTGTCAGGCAAAACATTTTCATTTTCTCTTGTATTTTTGCATGTAAAATCAAATAACTCAAAACAATTTGACAATATTTCTTGTAGTTCTTGATTCTCAATATATTTCGATAAATCATAATCTAAATTGCTTTTTTGAATAAAATTTACATAAAATTCTTTTTTAGAGCGAGAGCTACTAAGGACATATAAAGGTTGTTTTTTATCAAACACATTATGTAAAATATTATTTGCATAATTCATGGTGCATCCTTTATTTCATAGGTAAATAACATCTGATTCTTAATTTCTTGCAATTTAGAAAACTTTATATAAGCATCTTGCAAAGAACATAAAAAATCAATACATTCAGACAAGCTAAAATTATTAAGCTCACCTGCCAATAATCTAAGGATTCTGCCACGATACAACTTAGAATAATGGCTTATTGTCTTGCCTCCCTTTTGAAACTCAAAAAAACAATATGTTTGTTTGGGAGCAAATATCTTTGTATAAACTCCAGCACGCAAATCAATTACATATTCTTTGTTTTTCATATAATCATCTAGCGGTGTTATAAAAGGTTTATACACATCTTTTAGCGTTAAATTGTGTGCCTTTGTATTTTGCTTTAATTTATAAAAAGGTATAGAATCTAATGCCCTAATAACACCAAAAAGATTGCTAAAAATCAAAACATTATGATCTATATAGGATTGAGAATCTTTACTAAGGGTTTCATAATTAAGCCCATTAAATGCAACTCCATTGTATCTACAAATAGCCTTTTTTAATGGATACAATCTATATGCAATATTTAATTCATATTCATTTCTTGAATTAAAATTTTTGGAACCATAAATATTGTCTAACATAGTTTTATCTCTATCATCTAGTATCATTTTAATATAATGCAAATATTGTCTTACTAGGTCTTTTCTATGATTATATAAAGCCGCCCCACCCCATAATGATTCTATAAAATCTATCTCTTTTATTTCATTATTGCATGATTGATTGGATATCACCTTATCTTCACTGGGGCTTAACAAAATACAAAATCTCATGATATTCCTTTAAATAACTTTATCATTATATCAAAATTTATACTCAACTATATTTTACATATTGTACTTGTTTTGTGTTTAATATTATTTGTTCTCATTATTGATTTTATTATGTTTAGTCTATCTCAACAATTAGATTTACAATACATAAAAGGCTAACAATAACAAAAAGCAATCAAGTTAGACTATAACAAGAAACAATTTATATCGTTAATATTGCATGATTGTATTGTTGCAAAACATACATGGCATATAATGCAAACTAAAATATAAATTTAAGTATGTGAAATTACACAAATTAAATTGCTAACATATTATTTTCATCATTACCAACTTCTTTAGATTCAATATTAGAATCTAATTGTTCTTGATTCTTGCCATTATCATTCTTTAACAATTCATTTTTCGCATACACATCTTGCGTGTCATCAATTTTAGACATATATGTATCAAGGTTTCTTATATAACTTGATATAGAGCCTTTACCCCTTAATTGCGTATCAGCTTTATCATAGGCATTTTTTGCATTATCTAATGCACGATTTATTTTGCCCATGCTTTCCGTAAAACTATCAAATTTCTTAATCAATTTGATGCACTCACCTAAAATCTTTTGCATATTTTTATCTTTTGCTTCATTTGTCCATATATGGTGAATGAGTCGCAAAATTACCATCAATGTGGTTGGCGATGCGATAATTATGCCTTTTTCATATGATTCCAAAAATATATCTAGATTATTTTGTAAAATAGCACTATATGCCCCCTCAATTGGCATAAACATAATTACAAAATCAAGTTTAGCACCATCTACATATTGTTGATATTGTTTTGAATATAAACTTTTGACATGGTTTTTAACACTTTCAAAATGTAATTGTAAGTCTTTTTTATCTTTATTTTCTTCATTAAAATATGTATTATAAGCATTTAAACTAACTTTAGAATCAACAACTACAAAACGATTATTTGGTAATTGAATAACAACATCTGGACGCAATTTTTCATTCATATCATTTTGAATACTAAATTGTGTATAATACTCCCTATTTTTTTGCAAACCGCTTTTTTCTAGTAATCTCTCTAATATTATCTCCCCCCATTGCCCCTGTATTTTATAATCCCCCTTCATAGCATGTGCTAAATTATTTGCATCTTTAGATATTTGCATGCTTGTATCTCTTAGATGTTTTATTTCTGTACTAAGGGCAATTTGCTTTTCCATATTTTCTTTAGTATTTTGTGCTACTTCTGCTTTAAACCTTATTAGTTCCTCACAAAGCGGTTTAAGACTAATTTCTTGTTTCTCTTGAAATTGCTTACTTTTTTCTTCCAATAATTTATCGCCCAATTCGTGGAATCTTTGCATCATAACTGCTTCTTGCTTTTCTCTTTCTGCATTCAAAATCTCTTGTAACAAGTCCTTATTTTCTGTGTTTTTTGTTGCCAGATTCTTTTCTTGTTCTTGTAATAGATTAAATAATTTTTTCTCATACATTTCTTGATTCGACAATATTTCTTTTGTATGATTTTTTTGCATATCAAATATTATTGTTTCTTGCTGTGCTATCTTTTCCTCATATTGTTGCTTTGTTTCTTGCATTGTTGCCTGATGTGATTGTATCGCTAAATTTAAATTATTTTGATAATCTTGTAACTTATCATCTAAATATTGTCTTGATATTTCAAATTCTTTTTCCTTTAAGAAATGAGAATATTTAATATCTTCATTTTGTGTTTGTAAATCAAATATCTGCATAGATAATTTATTTAATTGTCTTTTATATATTAAATTTTTAACTATCAAATAAGAACATATCACAAATAAAATTGCAATACCAGATAACATATAAACATGAGATATCATATAATGCTCCTTAGATCTAAAACTTTAATAATACCATCAAATGTATTATATTACAATCTTATTTTAAGATAAAATCATATATTTTTGTTACAATACAAAAAATGAATATTAAGGAGCAGTATGCTAGTTTATGGACAAGAGATTTTGAATAAAGCCAATAAAGAATGTTATGGTGTAGGGGCATTTAACTTTGTAAATTTTGAGATGTTAAATGCGATTTTTATTGCAGCAAATAATGCAAAATCACCTATTTTTATTCAAGCAAGTGAAGGTGCTATAAAATATATGGGTATTGATATGGCGGTTAGTATGGTAAAAACTATGGCAAATAAATATTCACATATACCTGTGGCTTTGCATTTAGATCATGGGACAAGTTTTGAATCATGTAAAAAGGCAGTAGAATCTGGTTTTACTTCTGTTATGATTGATGCTTCACACCATCGTTTTAATGAAAACTTAGAAGAGAGTGCAAAAGTAGTAGAAATGGCACATAAATATGGTGTTGGGGTAGAAGCAGAGCTTGGTAGGCTTATGGGTATTGAAGATAATATATCAGTTGATGAGAAAGATGCTGTTCTTGTGAATCCAAAAG
>JARHYT010000008.1 GCA_029264775.1 Helicobacter sp.
AGAAGGTATAAATTCTATTAAGTTTTATATAAATGAAATTGTTCATAAAAAACAATAAACAATAACAATTAACATAAATACTTAACTAGATCTAAATATAGGCTATATGGCTTGTGTTTAGAATCTACCACATAATACAAAGTTTCTAAGCTAGATTCTAAAACTCACACTATTGATTATATCAATAATTTACAAAAGTCTTAATATAAATAAGAATCTAACATAACAGCAAGAAATATAATAGTAAGAAATATAGCAAAGATTCCAACCTTAATTAATGCTAAACATATTAATATTACTCAAACAAAGTTATGACAAAACAGCGTATAACAATGACTTATCTAATGTGTTTTACTATATTTACAAGCTAATATCTACCTTACTAAAGTCATAAGCTTGTAGCTTTAGATTCTAGTAATTGATTTATATAGAATCTAGTTTATTAGAATCAAAAATGCTTTAAATTATTTGAATTATGAATAATTATGAATAATATAAAAGGAATGTAGCATTTAAACGCGAGTTAGATTCTAAAAAAGTCGCATTTTAGCAAGATGATTCTAAACGCACAAAACAAAAATACAAAATATACAAATAAATACAAAATCTTAGAATCTAGAACACTATAAATGCAAAGACATTATATCTTAACACATAACAATTCTGTGGCTTAACAATCATATTTGAGCATTAAGCGTAACATCCAATGTTTATAAATGATTTTATTTAATTTTATAAATCTAGATTCTAAGATAGATATAAATTTACAGAATCTAAGCTAATTAATACATATCAAGATATAAAAACAAAATAATTCAAGCAAGCACACAAGGATTATGAAATATTTTTATTTATTAGATATTTTTGCAATATATCTTGCATTTTAGATTCTGTGTTTGTAATTTTATTTTTTAAAACTTGCTGTCTATGTTCTATATAGTCTATGATACTTATAAGCTTTTCTTGCTCTTTTAATGGTGGTAAGGGGATTTGCAGAGATTTATAAAAATCTATTGGAACTCGTCTATGACCACTAGCACCAGTCATGTTTCTCGCCGCCTCATGCCTTATGTCATCTCTATTGAGATAAACAAATAAAAACTTATTATTCAACCCTTCTTTTGCTCTAAAAACATGAAACTCACTACTACCCATGCCTAAATTATTCGTAAGATCTGTAGCAATAGCACATTTACCATTTTCCATACAAGGAGTAATTTTTGCCATTAAAATATCATCTTCTATAAAAAAAGTATAACTACCCTTTTTAAGTTCTTTAAGTGTTTTATCAACTTTATCTTTTATATAACCATTATTAGAAACACTTGCCATTTCTATAAATGACACTAATGTATTTTCATCAATATACCTTATTTCCGATCTACTGGGATTCAAGATTAAATATTTAGCGTTATCTAATCCCACTTCATCCCAACCTTGTGGTGGTGGGGTGGGGATAGATTCTAAAAGATTTTTTAGAATCTCTATATTAAAATCATTGTTAGAATCTAATGTATTTATGGCTAATGAAATATCATGTATCTTATGTAAATGATTGGAATCTATTATGTTGGATTGTGTCTTAGAATCTTTGTTTATATTTGTGCGATTAGATTCTAGTAGCACTATTTTAGAATCTAGGCTTAGTTCTAAGTCGCTAACCATCTTAAGCACACTTTGTAAATCATCACTAACCTGTGTTATTATGCCTGCTTTATATAAAATTGCTTTTATAAGATTCTCATAAGCCTTTATCAAATCATTTATATTTTTAATATAGTTTTCTACCTCCTCGCATTCTTTTATAATTTGCTTTTGAATCTCAAGGGGTGGCAATGGGATATAAATATTTTTTAAATCTTGTTTCTGTAAATGCTTTAATCCCATTCCCTTAAATAAAAATTGATTAATAAAATTCACTTGTATATTAAGTATATAAAAAATAAATTTGGTAAGAATTTCATTTTCACTTATACTTTTAATTGCGTAGGTATCTGTAGAATAAGCTGATTCTCCATCATAAAACTGCACAATAGCATTCCCACCTGTTGATAGATAAATGTTTTTACCTTTTATCAAAGCTTCATCATAACGATAAATATTAAGCCCACTTGTATAAAAAGGATACTTCCCATTTATATTATCTTTAGCATCTGATACTTTAATGTTGGATTTTGGATTTTCAAAAATTAGTTTCTCCAATTTCACAAGCGGATATTTGGAATCTATAAAGGGATTGGGGCTTGTAGCTTGTAAAACTATATTCAAGTTTATAGCGTTATCAAAATCTGCCTTTTTAAAATCTATCATATTTGATAAATTTAGCATAGATATATGATAAGAATTTGATTGCGTAGGTGTTAAATGTTTTATTATTTGATCTATGTTTATGTTATTGCTTTTGCTTTCTATAAAACTTTTTATAGAAAAGCAAAGTTTGTTTTCATCATCTTTATTTTGTGGATTATACAATGGGGTATCAATATACTTTATAGAATTAATATTTAATAATACCTCGTTATCTTCATCTTCTTCATTATTATTTTTTTCGTTATTTTTCTCGTTATATTTTATACCCTCATCACCTTTGCGATTACTCCAATCATAGCCTAAAAATTTTATAATCTCATCTTTGTTGCTTTTATTATCACTTGTCTTATCTGGTGGGCTTTTGATGAGAATCAAATCATTTTTATAAATATTTATATAGAGTGTTAATTTTTTAGATTCTAATATTTTAATTTTATTTAAAAACTGCTCATTATATAGCTTTGATTCCATTTGTTTGTAGTCATCACTTTTGAGGAAATTTTCAAATTCTTGTCTATAGGATTTTGAATCTTGCCTATCTTGTAATGTTTGCTTAAAAAGCTCTTCTTGTTTTAATTTTGTAATTTTCTCTTTTTTAAAATATTTTGGTTTATTAGAATTAAAATCTTGGAAATAGGTTTCAAAACTTTGTGTATTTTTTAAATTATCGCTTAAAGTATTGGTTTGTAAAAAAACCTTAAAATCATCATATGGATAATCCATAAAATTACAATATTTTTCAAGAATCTTTGTATCTAAAAATTCATTTTTTAAATAGTTATCATCATAATTTTTAGATTCCAAAAAATTTACCAAATCTTTGCTATTTTTTTGGCATTTTTTAGCAAATATAATTGCTGTTTGTGTTCCTGTAGAACCGAATGTGCGTTGATTAAGCTCTACTATGCTTAAAATATTGAAATGATTATTTAAAAGCTCTCTTGTTTTTTGATAGATTCCGCTCTTTTGCAAAATAGATATAGGCAGAATTAAAGCAAAATATCCTCCATTTTTTAAAAGCTGCTTTGCTCTCTCTACAAAGAAACATTCTATTGCATTGTTTGTTTCATAGCTTTTTTCATCAATATTTTTAGAAAGCTTAAAATCCTTTAGTCTTTTCATATCTAACTGACTTAAAAAGCCTTTGACTGAATAAGGGGGATTTGAAATAATTAAATCAAAGCTTTCATCTTTAAAATCTTGTTGTGATACTTCATTAATTTGATCTAGGGCATCTTGAAAAATAATCTTTGCATTATTTTTAGAATTTGTTTTGTTGTGAAATATGCAAGCCACTTTTGCAACTTTGGATAAATCCTTATTTTTTTCTATCCCATAGACTCTAGCATATTCATAACATTCTAAATATTCTGTTAAAAAATGCCCTGCTCCACAGGCAAAATCTAATACCTTAGCATCTTTGTCTAACTCTGGTAAAGAATTGATGATAAAATTTGTGATAGGCATAGGTGTAAAAAATCTGCCCTCTGTTTGGTGGATAGAACGATTTAAAAAACCTTCAAATAAATCTCCTAAGAACTGATTGTTTTCACTTTTAGAAATATAAAAATCTTGGATTAAGCTTGTAATTTGAATCAAAACTTTGAAATTAAGCTCAAATTCTTCTTCATTTTCAACCTCTATGAAATTGAATTTTTTGATATTGTAGAATTTTTGCTTTTTAAATACTTTTTCTATTTGCTCCTTTAAGTTACCTTTATATCTGCCTTGTGTTTCAAAAATATTTTCTATAGTGTCTTTACTTATATTGATGACATCTCTTTTAAAAAATTCTTTAACACCTTTTTCATAAAGACTTAAAAGTCTATCGCAATAATCTAGCGGATTGTCATAGGCAACGCCTTTCCAATAAAATTTTAAGTCATCTTTATAATAGATTTCATCTGTGATTTTACATAAAAATAAATCTACTAGAATATAAAAAGTATTTTCGTAATTGCCTATTGCATTATTACGCAAAATTGTTGCAAATTCATGATATATACCTCTTATATCACTATATGGAACAACTATTAAATCATTAGTTGTATATTTTTCTTTACCTACTCTATAGCTTTGAATATCTTGCTCTAATAGCCCTCTTGTAATGTGAGACAAACCATAGGTTTTACTCCATATTTCATAATACTCTTTTGCGTTTTTGGCATCTGCAAAACTTTGTTTTTTATCTTTGTCTTTCAAATCTGCATTTATAGAATCTAAATATTCTTGATTGTCTATCATAGAAATAATATGTGTTTTATAATAAGTCTTTTTTGTATTCACATCAAAATCATAAGCCAATAAACATAAAAAATTAGCATTATTTACAGCATGATATGAAAATAATTGTCCTCCATTTTTTATAGTGTTGTTCCACTCTTTGCTAAATTCTGCCCCATAGGTTTTATTTTCTATTAAAACAAGATTTTCATAATCTTCATTTAGAATCAATATATCACCATAAACCTGCTGATTATGTCCCACCTTGAAAGTTGGCTCTAGTATTATATGATGTGGCTTATATCCTTTGTCAAGCAAGGCATCTACTGCTAGCAAACAAACAAAATTTTCATTTGAGCTGAAATTTGTAGTGGTATTTCTATGGATTATAAAACCTTCACTTCGTCTATTATTGCTTGGATAATCGCCATCTTTAAAGCTAGAATCTAATGGTAAATATTCTATTCTACCCTCTTGAAAATCTACTTTTATACTAGCATTATTGTGATATTTTTTGATGTATTTAGTACCATCTTGCACAAATTTTAAATGCTGCAACACTTCTTTTAAATTATCTTTTGTAATCATCTCATGCCTAATTATTTATTTTAATTGTAGCAAATATCATTAAATGCTACCTTTGCAATACCTTAATACACATCAATAGCCTTAGCACATAGCTAAATTACATAAAAATATTAGCACCACACCAACCACTGCAAGCAATATAAAATATGACTTAAACAAGCTATCACAAATTAACAAATCATGCCAACATTAAAAGCCTTGCTTTATAAAATCATATCAATATTTTTACAAACTAGTATAGAATCTATAGGGCATTATTTGTGATAAATTCTAGAGCTCTATAAAAATATGTGCTTAATTAACTAGCACCCCAACCAAATTTTTCTTTAAGCCTAACAAAATAAAAATTTGGAACTAATTCTACCAAATGTGCATTATGTTGTGCAACCTTTATGCAAATTACACTATTTTGTGGAACAGAAATCCTTTGTTGCCCATCACATATAAGAGCACCTGCTGTTTTAAAGCGAAAACTCATTGTAAATGAATCATCAAGAATAATTGGTCTTTGCGTTAGTGAATGAGGACAAACTGGAGTTAGTAGCACATTTCTACATTTTGAATATACTAAACTACCACCAGCAGATATATTATATGCACTAGAACCTGTCGGAGTTGCGACTAGCAAACCATCTAACCTATAATGATTAAACAATACATTATCAATATATGCCTCAAGCTCAAGCATTCCACTAACACCTTCTCTTGAAAGTAAAAACTCATTAAGCGCAACAAATGGACGCATAATTTCCAATCCGGCACTTTCTTGTACATACCCTTCTAACATTAAATGTTGATTAACACTATACTTTCCATGCTTGATTGCTTTAATAACGCTTGGCATTTCATTTGGCATTGCAATAGTTAAGTATCCTAATCTACCAGAATTTATACCCAATATAGGAATATTACTACCATAACTTTGCCTAGCAACAGATAACAAAGTACCATCACCACCTATGCTAAATAACATGTCCGCATGTTCGCAAATATATTGCATATCATAACTTTTTGTGTTATCTGCAATATTCAACATTCTAGCACCAGAATATTCCAACATCATTTGTATATCTTGTTCTTGTAAATGATGTTGTATATCCATAAAAATAGGCTTTATATATGTACTTTGCGGGCGTAAAATTACACCTACACTTTTAACATTTTTATTTATTTTAGACATAATCTATCCTAAAAATATCACTAAACATGCTTTTCTAAATATTTAATCTTTTTGTATGCCTCTGTAATTTGATGAAACCTAGCAGTATTATTCAATATATCATTTTCACTTTCTCCATAAAAATTATCTGGGTGATATTCCTTTGCTAATTTTAAATAGCGTTTTTTTACAAGCTCAAAATCATCACCAAATTGAGAATCTAAAATGCTGTAACACTGCCTTAAAGCCTTCTCTTCTGCGGTGAGGAATGAAAACTCATCGGCGTTAAAATCGCTATATTCAAATGATAAAACAATATTATGTATAACCCTATTGCCAATAAAACTCATTACGGTTTCCCAAAAACACTCGCCATCTGATTGTAAATAAATCTCGTTTTGACTGATTCCTATATAATGTTCCCCAAAAATAGCTCTAATATATCTTTCTGCCACCCTATTGCGTTTGCTAAGTGTTAAAATAATTCTTGTGTTACCTAACATTTGTATATTTACCTTAATTCTCTCGAGTAAATCAGTAGATTTTACCATTTTGATTCTTATAGGTAAATAGCTGTGTGCTAAAACATATTCTAACTCTTCATTATTTTGTAAATCCAAATCTTGATTATTTGTAGCATAATAACACCAATTTATAAGATAGTTTTTCTTTACTATTTCGCCATCATCAAGAATCAAAATTGAGCTAGAAAGTCTATAATTACGACTGAAATGCTTTTCTGCATAGGACAATACTTTAGACAAAATTTTGCTGTCTTGAGCAAGTTTAATTTGGACATATTTATCACTACAAGAAATCATTATGCACCCTAATCCAAAATAAAGCAAAATTATTTTCAATCGGAATCATTATATCAAAAAATATATAAAATTACAGATACTTATTAGCTATGTAGCACAAAAATAAGACACATAAATTAATATTTTTCAAAACAATAAATAGCGACTTTTAAATTCAAATTAGCATTTTTCATTCCAAACTTACACCTTGAAATACTCCATATGTTTTTTTAGAGTATTAGATATTTCTTCAAGCCTGCAAATCATTTCATTTGTGTCTTGCAAGGTTTCGCCTGTACCTACGGACAAATCAGATATACTTTGCATATCTTGAGATATACTCTCCATAGTAGTTTCTTGCTGACTTGATGAAACCGCAACCTCTTTGGCTTTCTTTAACGAATCGTATGCCTGTTCTTGTATTTGACTAAGAATGCTAACGGAATTAATAATCAATTCTTGACCTTTTTCAATTTGAGGGACAATAACTTCAATAGATTCTACAGAAGTTTCAATGCCTTTTTGAATAGATTGAATAATCTTTGCTATCTCATTTGTGCTATTTGCCGTCCTTTCTGCTAATCTCCTCACCTCATCTGCAACGACTGCAAAGCCTCTACCATGTTCTCCTGCTCTTGCTGCTTCTATTGCTGCATTTAATGCTAATAGATTTGTTTGATCGGCTATTTCTGCTATTAAATCAGCACTAGCCCTAATTTCTGTAGATTGTTGTTGCAATCCACGCATATTTGCAGCAGAATTACTTATCAATTCTGTGATTTTTCCAATTTCATCTGCTGTGTTATTTATTATCTCAACGCCCTTAACAGAAAGCTCAACATTTTTTGAAGCATTTTCTTCTGTTAATTTTGCTGAGCTTGAAACATCCGAAATAGCTACATTCATATTACGAATTTTAGTTGCTATGATAGATGAACTTTGAATCTGTAATTTAGAAGCTTTCTTTGCTTTTTGAGAAGCACTTGCAACAACATAAACTGCCTCGCCAATTTGATTTGATGATAACATAACTGCTTGTATAATCTCTTTTAACTTTGTCTGCATGATAGATACAGATGCAAGCATACTATCGTCGCCTTTAAATGTAATTTTATTTGTTAAGTTTCCATTAGCAATCATAGATACTATATTAGAAGCTGAATAAGGCTCTCCACCGAGTGAATTTAGTAAATTACGCATGATATAAATAGCGATTATAATGCCAAAAGTAATACTTGAAAAAACTAATATAAACAATATAAATTTAAAGTCATCTACCGCATCTCTAAGTTTATTAGTCAATATTTGGTTTTTATTCTCTTCTAAATCAATAAATTTATTGATATGTCCTAACCATGACACAAACATAGGAGCAACCAAATGCAATTCTTTAATCGCAAGCTCATCTTGCCCATCTTTCTTTAGTTGTATTATTTTTTCTATGATTGGTAACGCCTTAACTCTCACTACTTTTATCTGCTCATATATATTCTTTTCTTCAGAATCAAACATATTTTTCTGTATAAAATTAGTATCCATTCCATTAGCAGACTCCATATAAAAATCATGCAATTGCTTAATATTGTTTTCTAAATTACCTATTTGAGATATATCCTCCTTATGTGTGAGAACAATATCTCTAATTGCAATAGACCTATCATGTACACTCCCTCTAAAATTAATAGCATATCTTTGCTTTAATGTATTAATATCATTTATTTGACGCAGACTTTTTATAATAAAATCAACATTAACAAGGCTAATTATAGCTATAATACATGTAAATAAAAGCAATGTAGCAAATCCACCTCCCAATGTAACGCCAACGCTTAACCTTTTTTTATTTTTTGTATTTGTAGCAGAACTCATTAAAACCCTCCTAACTCAAATATTCATGTAAAGCAACATAAAAAACTTTTTGTATCACAACGCTTTAATTGAATTAAATTATTAATGCAAATGTGATACCTAACAGCTTGTAAAAACAACATTTAATCAATGAATCTTAGATATATCCAAATAAAGATTCATGTTAAAGTATAAAGTTTTAAATTGCATATGGTAGTATTCCATTTATATTTATATATACATTAAACATTTAATAATAATTTAAGTAATACTTTAAAATTAAATATAGTATAATTTAGATTTAAGATTAAATATCAATGGATAGTTATATGAAGTTAAACAATATGGCTAACATAGAAATCAAGGTGCTACAATCTAGTTTTATAAAGTCTGCACAAAACATATCAGATTCTATTGCTCCTTATTGCACAGAAATAGCAATACTAGGTCGTAGCAATGTAGGCAAAAGCTCTATTATTAATTTATTGCTGAATAATAAATTAGCCAAAAGCTCAAGCACGCCCGGAAAAACAAAATTAATAAATTTTTTTGAAACTACATGGGCAATCGTAGAAAAATCTAAAAATACAGATAAAGCTAACAACACAATAAAAGAAAGTGGAGAAAATAGGACAATAATACCACTTGTCATAATAGATTTTCCCGGCTTTGGTTATGCAAAGGTAAGTAAAAATGTAAAGCAAATATGGGATGCCAATTTAACAAATTTTATACATAAAAGGCAAAATATCAAGTTGTTTTGCCATCTTATCGATTCAAGACATACAAATTTAAAAATAGATTCACAAATTAATGAGTTTTTGGAAAACACCTTAGATTATCGTCCGGGCAATGATTGTAAAATACTTAATATATATACAAAAGACGATAAACTAACTAAAAATGATTTGCATAAATTACGAATGCAAGGAAAAATAACCATATCAACCTTAAATAAAACTAATGAAGCTACACAGAACATGTATAAAGAAATACTTAAAAGTAGTCTTAATTTATCATAGAATTTAGCAAAATTTTAAATACAATCTTAAATAAATTATATATTGATTTATTATTAAGTGATAATATTTATCAATAGCAATTTTTAAAGATAATTTAAGTCCAATAAGTTAAGACTTGTGGCTATAGTTATTAATTAAATATTGTTATAATGGTTTCATATTTTTATGAGGAGAATAGTTATGGGACAATATATTGAATTAAACAGCGGTAATTTTGATGAAGTTACAAAAAATGGTGTTTCTCTTGTTGATTTTTGGGCACCTTGGTGTGGTCCATGCAGAATGCTAGCACCTGTTATAGATGACTTAGCAAGTGAGTATGCCGGTAAAGCTAACATATGTAAAGTAAATACGGATGAAGAAGGTGAATTAGGGCAGAAATATGGCATTAGAAGTATTCCTACTATAATTTTTATGAAGGATGGCGAGATAATAGATCAAGTTATCGGTGCTACCACAAAATCAGTATTAGTAGATAAAATTAATCAGTTATTGTAGATTTGGAGTTACATTATGATAGATTTAGCAATAATAGGTGGAGGACCTGCTGGGTTATCAGCTGGTTTATATGCCACAAGAGGAGGGGTGAAGAATGTTCATTTATTTGAAAAAGGGATGCCCGGTGGACAGATAACTGGAAGTAGTGAGATTGAAAATTATCCGGGCGTAAAAGAAATAAAGTCTGGTATGGATTTCATGGAACCATGGCAGGAGCAATGTTTCAGATTTGGATTAAAACAAGTCATGTCTGATGTTGTTAGAGTTGAAAAAGATGGTGATATTTTCAAAATTATCCACAATCAAGGAAAAGGCGAAGAAACAACAGAAGCAAAAAGTGTTATAGTTACTACTGGTGGTCGCCCCAAAAAGTCTAATATCAAAGGTGAAGAAGAATTCTGGGGGAAAGGTGTTAGCACTTGTGCCACATGCGATGCATTCTTTTACAAAGGAAAGGAAGTAGCTGTACTTGGTGGTGGTGACACTGCATTAGAAGAAGCTATATATTTAACTAAGTTTGCTTCTAAAGTTCATTTGATACACAGAAGAAATACTTTTCGTGCTGCACCAGTAACCGTTGAGCATGCAAAGAGTAATGAAAAAATCAGTTTTTTAACACCATATGCAGTTGAAGAAATATGCGGTGATAAAATGGGTGTAACAAAACTGAAATTAAAAAATATAGATTCTGGTAGCGTTAGCGAATTAGAAGTTCCAGTGATTTTTCAATTTGTAGGCTATGAGGTGAATAATCAAATTTTGTTGCAATCAGACAATTCTTATTTATGTGATGTTGATAAATATGGTTCTGTAATTGTTGATTTAAAAATGCATACAAATGTAGCTGGGCTATTTGCTGCAGGAGATATAAGAATTGATGCACCAAAACAAGTGGTGTGTGCTGCTGGCGATGGTGCTCAAGCGGCATTAGAAGCTATAGCCTACCTAGAAGCACATAAAAAATAATGAGGGTAATATGTTAGAGATTGGTATATTTGGAGCAACCGGAAGAGTAGGAAATTTGTTAATAAGTGAAATTTTAGCAAATAAAAATACCAAGCTTGCTAGCGTATATGTACGCAATGAGTTGCAATATAGTATCCCATCTAGTGTCCTTGTAACAAAGGATATGGAATCCTTTGTAAATTCAAGCCAGATTATAATTGATTTTTCTAGCCCTGAGGCTACTATCAAGCTTCTTGAATGTGCTAAAGAAAATCCAACACCATTAGTGATAGGAACTACAGGCTTGAATAAAGAACAATTAGAATTTTTACATAAGTGTGGCAATCTAATGCCAATTTTATATTCCACTAATATGAGCGAAGGTATTGCTATTCTAAATAAAGTTATAGAACTATTAAGCTCTAGATTATCAGACTATGATATAGAAATAACTGAAATACACCACAAATACAAAAAAGATTCTCCATCTGGCACGGCACTTACATTAGCTCAAACGGTAGCGAATGCAAGAGGCTTAGATGACAATACCTTTAAAATGGGTAGAGATGGCGTATGTATAAGAAATGAGAATGAAATAGGCATAATGAGTTTGAGGGGCGGTGATGTTGTTGGTCGGCATACAGTTGGATTCTATGGTAATGGCGAGTATATAGAGCTAACACATAATGCCACTTCTAGATTAACTTTTGCCAAGGGTGCTTTACATGCCGCATTATGGCTAAAGAAACAAAATAATGGTGTTTATAGTATGAAAGATATTTTTGATTTATAAGCTTGTTTAATACCAATCAATAAGCTTTATCAAATATACAAAAATTTAGTAGATGTTGAAATTTCCTATATTTAGTGCAATCCAATGATAAATACAAACAATATTGATGAGCTTTATTGTCGAATGCGTATTACTTATATACACAGCGAATATAAAGATTAGTTCTATACTTTAATGATTTATAGTTTTTATATATTAGATAACATGAAAGGTAAAACACTAAACATACTTGTTAATTCAACAAAAAAACACCATATACTTAGTATTTACAGCATTGCAACATAATAAATATAAAATTTATCCTAGAATAACTTTGAAACATACACCATAGAATCTAAATTCATCTTAATGCATTAAAAAATAAAAGATCATTTGCCAAGCACAAAATACATAATCTATAATTTCCGCCAATTATATATTAAACTTTATAGTATTTGACAATATTAAGTTAATCCTATGATATTATTCCTAAGAAATGATATTTTATAAAAGATCTAATAAAAATGCTATTTATCTAAACAAAAACCACTCTGTATAAAACTTATCAAAATTAAAATAAACTATGGATATATGTGTATAAAATCTATTAAGCTATAAAAATATTATAAATATATAGACGAGTTTATTCTACCAATACTTGTTTATGCTATAATCAAGTATTGGTAGCGTAGCTCAGTTGGTAGAGCACTACCTTGACATGGTAGTGGTCGCTGGTTCGAACCCAGTCGCAACCACCATTTATACATGATTCCATATACTTAGATTAGTAATAATTTTATCAGTAATTTTAAACTTAAATAATACATAAATGATTTATTTCAATTACAAACTATGTTAGATTTGTATATTATATGCTTATAGGCAACATTCCAGATCTGCACACTTTATGTAATTTACAACCCATTATTTAAACATCTACTACAATCTAAAATTCTAGATTTATTTACAATCAAATTCCTAGTTATATAGTATTAATATCACTTTACAAAGAGTAAGAAAAAGTAGAGATGCAAAACATAAATAAAAATTATAGCAATAGAACGATTGTATCTTAACTATAAAGAAACAGAAACAATCGTAATCTAATTAATTTACAAACTAAAAGCCTCGATCTTATTAAATTCTAAATATTTATAAACAGAATCTGTCTTAGCACCTAACTTTTGTGGCACAATTTGTAAATATTCTTCTAAACTCGGAAGTCTGCCCAATTTAGCACAAACTGCACCAAGCTCAGCACTCCCTAAATAAACTTGAGCCCCCTTGCCCATACGATTATTAAAGTTTCTAGTAGAAGTAGAGAAGACTACAGCATTATCTCTAACTCTAGCTTGATTACCCATGCAAAGACTACAACCGGGAACTTCAATCCTAGCACCTGCTGCACCAAAAAGACTAAAATATCCCTCATCGCTTAATTGCTTAGAATCCATTTTTGTGGGTGGCACAAGCCAAGTTTGTGTAGCACTTTGTCCTTCATTTTTCATAATCTCACCAAATGCCCTAAAATGCCCAATATTTGTCATACAACTACCAATAAAAACCTCATCTATCTTCTTAGGTCGTTTAGAATCTGCCAAAACTTCACCCAAAGTAGCAACATCATCAGGATCATTTGGACAAGCTAGAATAGGCTCTTTTATATCTGCCAAATCAATTTCAATAATAGCTGCATATTCCACATCTTTATCAGCTTTTAAAAGCACGGGATTATCAATCCATTCTTGCATCTTTTCTGCTCTTCTTTTAAGAGTTTTGGCATCTTTGTAGCCATCCTTTATCATAGCATCAATTAAAGCAATATTAGAGCGTAAATACTCTATAATAGGTTCTTTATTAAGTGCAACCGTGCAGGCAGCAGCACTGCGTTCAGCACTAGCATCACTAAGCTCAAAAGCTTGCTCAACCTTAATATCCTCTAAGCCTTCAATCTCTAAAATCTTACCACTAAAAATATTTTTCTTATTCTGTTTTGGCACAGTAAGCAAACCTTGTTTTATGGCATAGTAAGGTATAGCATTAACAAGATCTCTTAAGGTTATTCCCGGATTCATCTTGCCCTTAAACTTCACAAGCACAGATTCTGGCATATTCAAAGGCATTGTACCTGTAACTGCTGCAAAAGCAACAAGCCCACTACCAGCAGGGAAACTAATACCTATAGGGAATCTAGTGTGAGAATCACCTCCTGTTCCAACTGTATCTGGCAAACAAAAACGATTAAGCCAAGAGTGTATTACGCCATCTTTTGGTCTCAATGCCACACCGCCACGATTTGTCATAAAATCCGGTAATGTCGCTTGGAGACTTATATCAGCTGGCTTAGGATAAGCTGCAGTATGGCAAAAACTTTGCATTACAAAATCCGCACTATAACTTAAACTTGCTAATTCTTTCACTTCATCTCTTGTCATCGCACCTGTGGTATCTTGTGATCCAACCGTAGTAGCCTTTGGCTCACAATATTCACCCGGTCTTACTCCATCCTTATTGCATGCAACACCAACCATTTTTTGTGCTAGTGTAAAGCCCTTATTGCTCATTGTAGGCTGTTCTGGTTTTGCAAACCTAGAGGATTCCCCAAGCCCTAAAAATTCCCTTGCTCTATTTGTCAATTTACGCCCTATAATGAGAGGGATTCTGCCTCCCGCTTGAATTTCATCAAATATAGTGTTAGGAGTAAGAGAAAATTGACTAACTACCTCACCATCTTTAACAATTTCTCCACTATAAGGTTTTAATGTAATAATATCTCCTTCATGCAATGAATCTACATTAGCCACTATAGGCAAACAACCGCTGTCCTCACAAGTTGCAAAGAAAATAGGTGCAATAATTCCGCCAATAACAAATCCTCCACTTTTTTTATTTGGAACAAAAGGAATGTCATCTCCAAAATGCCATACAATAGAATTACAAGCAGATTTTCTGCTACTACCAGTTCCTACAACATCACCTACATATGCAACAACTGCTCCATTTTCTTTAGCCTTCTTTTTTACATTTTCAATTCTAATTTCATAATCATCTATACGACTCTTTAGCATTGCCTTAGCATGCAATGGTATATCACTTCTTGTGAAAGCATCGCTAGCTGGACTTAAATCATCCGTATTGGTTTCCCCATCAATCTTTAAAACAACTAATTTTATTTCTTCTTTCAGTGGGGGCTTTTTTTCAAACCACTCTGCATCAGCCCAAGATTGCAAGATTTCCTTTGCTAGAGGATTACTTTTACTTAAATCAGCAATAACATCAAATGTATCATAAATTAAAAGAGTATGCTTTAAAGCGTTGCAAGCCTCTTTTGCTACATCTCCATCATCACTTTGCAAAATTCGCACCAAATATTCCACATTATACCCTCCCAACATTGTACCTAATAGCCTAGTCGCCTCTACTGGGGTAAAAATATCTGATGTATTTTGCTTTAGTGCAATCCCACCTAAAAATTGAGCTTTAATTTTTGCAGAATCATCCACTCCCGGACTTATACGGTTGATTAACAAATCTTTACAAAACAACTTATCTTGCTCTTCTCCATTTGTCAAAATATCAATAACTTGCTTTGTTTGCTCAACATTCAAGGCAAGTGGTGGAATTCCATCCGCTTGCCTTTCCTTTAAAGTATCTAAATAGCTGGGAATAAAACCATTATCTTTCATATTTAATCTCCTCGTATTTATTGCAATATAATGCAAAAAACAATTTTAATTATGGTACAATTCTATCTTAGTTTCAATAATAGATTGGATAAGAACATTATGCTAATGGAGATTTTATGGCTATAGCACAAAATGTAACAGAGTTAATTGGTAATACGCCCATTGTAAAACTTAACAAAGTGTCTAACAAGTTTGGTGCCAATATATTTGGTAAATGCGAGTTTATGAACCCGAATGGCTCTATAAAAGATAGAATTGCGATGTCAATGATTATGGAAGGTATGAAACAAGGTAGCATACAAAAAAGTACAACCATAATAGAGGCAACAAGTGGTAACACTGGTATAGGATTAGCAGGAGTTTGTGCATCATTGGGTTTGAAATTAATTATTGTTATGCCTAGCTCAATGAGTATTGAGAGAAGAAAAATTATGCTAGCTCTTGGTGCAAAAATTGAGCTTACCGCACCAGAAAAGGGTATGAAAGGATCGTTAGAAAAAGCAAATGAAATTCATAGTATGAATAAGGATTCTATCATATTGAGTCAGTTTGAAAATAGTGCAAATGTAAAGATACACAAAGAAACAACAGCACAAGAAATAATAAAGGATTTCAATGGAGAAGTTATAGATATTTTTGTAGCAGGTGTTGGAACAGGTGGTAGTCTAACTGGTGTATCTAGTATATTGAAAAATCACTATCCAAATATAAAGATTATAGCAGTTGAACCTGCTAGCTCTGCTGTGTTAAGCGGGGATGAGCCCTCACCACACAAGATACAAGGCATAGGTGCGGGATTTATACCACCAATTTTGGATACTAGTCTTTTTGAGGAAATTATAAAAGTGAAAGATGAAGAAGCATTTGCAATGAGTAGATATGTTGCCTCAAAAGAAGGCTTATTTCTTGGAGCATCAAGTGGAGCAAATATTCAAGCAACAAAGGTGTTAGCAAAAAAATATCCCAATTCAAATATACTTACAATGTTAAATGATACGGGAGAAAGATATTTATCAACAAATCTATTTGATATTGGATAACTAAATTATCCGCATATGGGGCGGTTAATGCTTAAAAGCAATGATTGAGTGTAACGACTTCGATCTAGTTGTTTTTGTGCTTTATAAATGAATTATCAATTTTTACATATGCTTAGGCTTTTAGTGTTAGTCGTGTTTTTTCCAAAATGTTCTATCAAAGAAATCGGCATCATTTAACAACGCCTCAAATGGTTTGTATCTCTCCTTGTAGCCCATAGATTTATGATTTTTTATCCAATAACCCGGATAAAAATATTTTAAGTTCAGATTCTTTGCAAGATTAAGCAAAAGCAGTATATTTAAAGTCCCTAAGCTTAGCTTTTCATAATCATGATCATAAAAGAAATAATTAGCACTCATAGAATCAAGAACTATATCAAAATAACTAACCCCTATAAGCCTACCATCCCTATATAAGCACATTTCATAACCAAAATATTCACTACCTGCCACAAAAGAATTTGTATATCTAATCATATCAATATTATTTTTACTCCATTTCTTTTTATTTGTCATTTTTGTATGATATTTTACATATAAACAAATTCTTGCATCGTTTGCAATTGGTCGCCTTATTTGAATGAGCGTATCAATATTTTTTTTAAAAACCCTTTTCATATTTGAGCTTATCTTAAATTCATCTACAAGCTGTCTTATAGTTATACACTCACTACAATTTGGACATTTAGGCACAAAAAAATATTCTCCAAAGCGACGATACCCCCTCTCAAGTAACCCATGGTAAAAATATGCTGTACAATCTTTTATGCCCAAATACCTAAATTGACTATCCCTATTTTCATAGTATGAGCAGGGATGAATTTCGGATAAAAAATCAAAATATTCCATCGCCAAACTACTTCAAAAATTTAAATTTCTTATATGTTTTAATCGCAATAAAATAAAAAATTGGTATATCTATGAAATTCACTAGCGATTTAACGCCATAATCAAACAAAGCCATAGCAATTACATCATAATGTGAATAAATACCGAAAAATGCAATATGAAAAAACAAAATAGCATCAAGAAATTGTGCTATAAAAGCACTAACACTATTTCTAAACCACCAAAGTGATGGGAACATATTTTTAAGTCTATAAAAAATAACAGCATCAAGAAATTGAGAAATAAAGAATGCACTAACACTGGCAATTGCTATGCGAATAGCAAGATTAGACTCACTTGTTATAAAAGCTAAACAACATGAAGGTATAAAAGCAATTAAAATTGCATACCTTAACGCATACAAAACATCTTTTCTTCTATATTTTTCACTTAAAATATCCATAATTAAAAAAGAGACTGGATAAGTCAATGCACCATAGGTTATAAGAGAAAAATCTAATGTATAATCAAACAATGGAATGTGTATATATCCTATTGGAAATGCCACAAGGTAATTTGACGCAATAATTACAAGTGTAAAAAGAGATACCGCAATAACGAATGTATTTTTACTCATATCTCTTTCTATAGGCGGCATGTAACTCATTTTATTTCTCCGTTTTTATGTAATTCTGATAATTTTAATACAAATTCAACCTCACTTTTTGTAATCCTCAATTCTTTAGATATCGCATCAATTGTATATCCATTTTTAAATAACTCTAATATCTGTTTCTCATTTCTTTGTTGAGATGGTGTATTAAAATGCCCCAAACTACGCAATCTTTCCTCTAAAATCAAAATTTTGTCTTCAAAATAATCTCTATCGCTTTGCAAGCCATTTTGCAAAGAATTTATATCATCTTTTAAGCTAGCGATTACTTTAATAGTTTCATTATCTATTTTTGTCTCAATCCCTCTTTTATCGTTCTCAATGATCCATTTTTGAATCTTATAAATATCCTTATTTATATCTTCTATAGAATTTTCTAATTGCATAATCTTTTTTACACTTTCTTTTTCTTTTATTGCTATATAAAGTAAAACAATGATTATCATCAATATAAATAAAACAGCTACAATGACGCTCATCATCTCATAACTTAAATTCATCATACTTGAAACACTCATACCTTTCCCTCAAATTAAACTAAATTATTAAAAACTTTGTGATTTTCTAGCCTTTAGCATTTCTCTTTCAACACCAACTATATAGCTATCATAATCTTTTAAGTCTCTATCCCCAATTTTGACAATTTGTAAAACATTATTTTCGATTGCTGTAACAAATAATGGGATATGTCTTGGAGGAAATGTTGGCAACGATAAACGCACATAATATTTACCACCTTTTTGTAAATTTAAAGAATCTAAAAGTATTATACCATGTCCTAATTGTTTTGTTTGCGAGGTATTTTCTAATGGGATATAACTAACTTCAGAGCCAGCTATTAGGCTCTCAATATATTCTAATTTTTTATATATATGAACAAGCATTTCACCTAATATTAGACTTCCGCCACCACATTTACAATCGCCACTTTTAGTTTGCAATGAACGCAACCACTTATCAATAGAATTATTGTGAGCCTGTATGATAGTATTATATTCCTCTACAAATTTAGATTCCATAGAATCATCTAGCAATTGATACTCAATATTAAGCTTTGCCTCAACAAGTCTTGTCTCTAAATGCACATTAAATCCTTACTATACTATCTAAAATAATAAAAAATAAAAATACGAACCCCAAATAACCATTTGTTGTAAAAAATGCACGCGGTATATTATTTATATCTCTTTTAACTATTATATGCTCATAAAGCAACATAAGAGCAGACAATACCAATCCTATTATAGCAAAAACATGAGTAACACTAAATTTCAAGAATAAAGCCCAAAAAAATACAGTTGTTATATGAAATATCCTCGCAATATGCAAAGAATTTTCCATGCCAAACTTAGATGGAATAGAATATAAATTGCTTTTTTTATCATAGTCAATATCTTGTAGTGAATATAAAATATCAAATCCAGCTACCCAAAATAATACACCCATGCTTAGAAATATTGTCCATAAATGAACTTCCGCACTAACGGCAATATCACCTGCTATAGGTGCTAAACCAAGAGATAATCCCAGAACTAAATGTGAAAAATAAGAAAATCTCTTCATAAAGCTATAAAAACCCAGTATAAGTAAAAATGGTATCGACAATTTAAAAGCCAAATCATTAATAAAAAAACTAGTCAAAACAAACAAAACAGCATTGATAACACAAAATATAACCATGCTTGATAATCTCAATCTACCATCTACACTAGGACGATTTTTTGTCCGTTCATTTTCAATATCTATATCTCTATCGCATATGCGATTAAAAGACATAGCAAAATTTCTTGCAGTAACTAAAGCAATAACACATAATATCAAAGTTTTAAAACCAAAAAAGCCACTACCATGCACAGAATTAGATGAAACAATCATAGCAATGATAATGAAACTAGCACTAAAAATCGTATGTTCAAATGCTACTAATTCACTTAAAACTTTTATTTTTTCTTTAAGTTTTCCCATACCATACATAATATTTCCATAAAAATACTTTTTGTTAAATCCTTAATTATAGCTTAAAAATATCAAAAAATCAACCAACAGAGTAAGTATTCTTTTTAATATTGAAATAATTAAATATTTTTAATAGAATTATAATTTTTAATTAATTTAATTTTATGATATTTGCCATATTTACACGCATAACTCTTCCATAATATACTTCTCCATCAAGCATACTAATAGCTGTATCCGCATTATCATCATCCATTTCAACAAAAGCATATCCCTTAAATCTTCTTGTTTCCTTATCAACAATCAATCTACTAGATATAACATTTCCAAATTGTGAGAACAAATCAACTATTTGCTGTTGTGTGATATTATAATTCAAATTACCAATATAAATACTTTTCATTTCTTACCTTAAAGAATAAGATTAGCCATAAAGTTACATTTTAAAATAATTGATATTAAAATATTTATGAATAGTTAAATTTATCTATTGTCTCCTACCAAAAGTTATAGAATAAGTATCACTTCTTACATTAAATAACGGATCTTTTGGTGCATCTACTCCATTAGGTAATATACTTGGCATAAAAACATCTCCATTGCATTCTACACCATCATATTTATTTACTATTAATGTGCCAATCTCTAACTCTTTATGTTTTCCACTCCATAATGCTGTTGTGTCATTTGTAATATCTTTAGGATTTGCATAAACTAGAATCATCTTGTATTCAATAGGTTTTTTTGCAACATGATTTTTAAAATCAGATTCTAAAAAATCATCTTTTATACTAGTTAATTCATCTTTGCTTAAATAAGAGACACCGCTAACAGGAATAAACTTAAATCTAGCTGGTACAAATTTCTTACTTTTTTTGTCCCTAAAATAAAATGTATGAATGCTATAATATGCTGTATTTGCAACACTACCTGTAATACCAATATTATCTAAATATTTTTCAAAGTTTTTATATGAAGCTACTTCATTTGTTCTCTTTATAATATATTCATTATCTACTTTACCATTTTTTGGAATTCTCATAGCAAAAAATTCGCCAAACTCATTTGGTGTTTTTGCAAAATTAATTTCTGTATTTAACATAACAATTTCCCAACTATCTTTTTCACCTTCAATCTTTAATGCCATACCCCTAGGTTTTGATTTATCACTTGCTTTAGGATTACCACCACCTAATGAATACCTAACTTGTGTTTGTATATTGCCATTTTCAAAAAGTGGAATATCAAGAATCTTTTTAATATTTTTCACTGGCACAAACTCACCAATAGCACAAAAACCCTTAGCATGATTTATTTTTTTATGTGGATCCTTTGAATCCCCATTAAGTTCATAAAAAACATCTGCAATTTTTTCTGCATCATATTCTACTTGAATATCTTTAGAATCTTTTGCATTTAACAATAAAATAGATGAAAACACACCAACAACCAATAATTTACACAATGACTTTCTATTCAGCATTATAATATCCTCAAAAAAATGATTAAAATTTTAGGAATCTTATTTAAACATTGCTTAAATCAAAGTGAATTTTTATCCAATAAATTAAATGATATATGAAAAATTAATAATATTAAAAATCTTCTTGTTTTAATAATCCACCTTCAAATAAAAACATAGATGGCTTAATATCTGTGTTTTTATTGTCTCTCAAAGCATAGGATAAATATAAATAATCTTTAGCTCTAGTAAGTGCGACATAAAAAAGTCTTCTTTCCTCCTCAATACTACCACTTCTTGCTGCAAGTTTATAGTTTGGGAATCTACCATCCATTAAATCTACTACAAATACACATGGAAATTCTAAACCCTTACTTGCATGAACACTAAGCAAATTAACTCCATCTCCCTCACTAAGCTCCCCACTACTAAGCATCATAGCATTAAGAAAACTTCTTAAATCTTTATAATTTCTAATAAGATTATATAAAATTGCTAAGCGATGTTCTAATCTCTGCCTAGAATCATCATAAAGCTTAGAATCTATTTTTCCATCTTTAGTCTTAGACCTATCTTTTAATAAATATTCTACATAGTTTTTATATATTTTTGTATTTACAAGCCCTTGCAATAAAATCTGTGGGTTATTAATATTACTATATTCTTTAAATGCTATAAAAAAATCATTTAAAAACTTAGCAGATTCTATTTCTATCTTTGGATGTTGTAATATTGGATGAGATTTAAAATCATTATGTAAAAAGTCGTTGAATCTAGAGCTATTTTCAAGACGAAAAAAATCATCAAATAAACCTAATCCACTATTAGTAGCCTTTCTAGGATAACATTCCTTATTCATATTTGGTCTTAAAAGTCCGTCTTTACAATTGCCATTACCAGCGATAATTAACGCATCAAAAATATCTTTTGCAATACTATTACCAATACCCTTTGCATGACTTAATATGTGTATATAACTCATCATATCTCTTGAATTAGATATGACACTACATAAACAAAGCAAAAATTCAATCTCTTTTGTATCAAAAAAACTTCCGCTACCCTTTCTTTTACTATCTATATTCAAAGCCCTTAATGATACTTGCAATCCATCGGCACTAGAATTGTTTCTATAAATAATTGCAAAATCGTTATATTTTATATTTTGTTGTTCATGAATTTCTTGTATTTTCCTTGCAATACCATTATATTGAGAAAACAAATCTTGATATTGTAATACAGATGGAATAGATTCTTGATTAGTCTTAACGACTTCGAGTTTTTTAGGATAGATTCTAGGATTATTTGATATTACTTTATTTGCAAGCTCTAATATATGCTTACCAGATCTATAATTTTTACTTAATGAAAATACATTCGCATTAGTATAGTTTTCCACAAAATTAGTTATTATAGTAATATCTGCACCATTAAAGGCATAAATACTTTGATCATAATCACCAACACAAAATAAACTTTTTGGATTTATTGCCCTTATTATAGAATCTTGCAAGGGGTTTGTATCTTGATATTCATCACAAAGCACTTCAATATATGGAATTTTTCCTTCCATATTTAATTTCTCTAACTCTTCTCTATAAAGAATCAATAAATCATTATAATCAGCATATGAATAATCAATCTTAAGCTGCTTAAACTCATCAAATATATCCTCATATATATCAATAAAATCAAGTTGTTCCTCATTTTTTTGTGCTAACCATTCTCTGTAGCTTTTATCAATACTGCTATTTTGATAAAGTGAATATGAATCATATAAATATTGATATGAATATGGTTGTTTATCAAAGCTAAATTGTCGTCTATCATATATGCTTTTAAAAAGTATTTTTAATTCTCTTGGCTGTTTTAATGATATGTTTTTATGCTCTTTCAAATACTTATAAGCTACACTATGGAATGTCCCTGCATTTATTTTGTTCGCTATCTCCTTATCAAATATCTTTGCTACTCTAGCAATCATTTCATTAGACGCCTTATTTGTAAATGTTAGTAATAATATCTCGCTAGGTTGCAAACCCCTATTTAATAAGGTTGCAATGCGTCCAACAATAGTAGAGGTTTTCCCCGTCCCAGCACTTGCAATTACTAGATTATAACCCAAACTAGCATTGCATGCCCTGTGCTGTTCCTCATTTAGATTCATAATAATCCTTATGCAAAAATAAAAGCAGATTCTAACATGTATTTAAAAATATAGATTCTAAAGTTTTAACAAAGAATATGAAAATTTATATTTATAGCACATAGCATAAGTAACATAGCAAAACATTAAATATATTATAAAACCTAACTATTTAGAATCAAAAATATGCAATACAAACTACAAAATCTCATAAAAACCACACATAAATCAATATAGCATATAGAAAATAATAGGTATCTTGCTATCATACTAATACAAGCTTAATACATAATTGCATACTAAGCTTATTTTCTACCAACGATAACCTAAAGAAAATGTAGCAATCCTTAACTGCCCTACTCCACCACTAGCATATATACTACTTGAGCTATCTTTAAAGGTATTGCTAAGGGCTATACCCACATCAAAATCACGCAAATTATATTTAGCACCAATACCTATCATATAACCATCACTA
>JARHYT010000019.1 GCA_029264775.1 Helicobacter sp.
AGTGAGGATGTGGATGATACCAATAAGTTCCTGCACTTCCTTGAGGGAGATTAAAGCGATAAATCCTTTCACTTCCTGCTAAAATAGGATCATGTGGGTTACCATCTTGCTCTGGTGGAACAGGGAGCCCATGCCAATGTATAGTAGTGGTTTCTTTAAGCTTATTTTGTACTAAAATTTCTATGGTGTCACCCTCATAGGCTTCTATTTTTGGAGCAGGGATAGAATTATTATAAGTATAAAATTTTGTCTTTTTGCCTTTGATAAGCTCAATTTGGTTTTCTTCTATTGCTATAGTTGCACGAAAGAAATTTTGCTCTTTGCTTTGGTTTTCAAGTATGCTTAAAGTTTTTAGTTGTTCTCCACTTGGAAAATATTTTTTATCTAAGAGCTTTAAATTATCGGGAGCAAATTCTATAAAAGATGTATCAATAAAAGACTGCTCTTGAGGATTTATGTGCATAGTAGAATGTGAATGTATATCAGCATAGCCTATGCTTGCACTTGCTAAGGCAAAAGCATTAAGCTTTAAAAAGGTTCTCCTGTTCATTGTATTCCCCTTGATTATGAGTATATTTTTTATTATAGTGTATATTTTTAATCTGTAAATAAATATTTTATTGCTTTATTACAGTCTCGATATGAGCACAACTACTTAGCTCCACTATATAAAGCTATATTATAAGCTTATTGTAAAAGCAAGCTTAAGTATAAGCTAAAGAGTAAAAACGCTTAGAATTATATATATCATACAATAAATTGAGTGCTTGTATTAGATCATATGTATTTATTGATTCTAGGGGGCTAAAATGGGATTTCTAACTCGTCTTTAAGCTCTCTTATTAGTTTATTCAAATTTAATAAAAATTGCTTGTCAATGTCCTTATGTATTGGAGATTAGGATTCTAATAGATTATTATAATATTATTAAATCATCTCGTTCGGGACTTGTAGATATATATTTAACCTTACAATCTACAAAAGATTCTATAAAATTAATATATGCTTTTGCTTCTTTTGGTAATTCATCGAAGTTTTTTAATTTGGCGGTGTTATCCCATCCTTTAAAACTACGATATATAGGTTTAACATTTAAATCATGAGGCACATAATCTATTTCTTTACCTTCATATTCATAACCAATACACACTTTTACCTCATCGAAATTATCAAGCACATCTATTTTCATTAATGCTAGAGAGGTGCAACCATTTAATCTAACTGCATATTTAATGGCTACTAGATCAAGCCAACCGCATCTCCTTTTTCGTCCAGTTGTTGTGCCAAACTCAAAACCCTTTTGGCACAACAATTCTCCTACATCATCTAATAGTTCTGTTGGGAATGCACCATTGCCAACCCTTGTGCAATACGCCTTAGTAATGCCTATTACTTCATTTATATCCCTTGTATTTAAGCCTGTACCAGATAAACAACCAGATATACTAGTATTTGAGCTTGTAACAAAAGGATATGTGCCATGATCAATATCTAGCATACTGCCTTGTGCGCCCTCTAACATTATTTGTTGATTTTTGCTTATTGCATCCCAAAGGAGTTTTGTTGTATCTATTACAAATGGTTTTAATTTATCTGCATATGACAATAGAATATTGAATAAAGATTCTAAATTTATATCAAAATTCAAATGAGATATATTAACTAGATTTGCTTTTAATTTTGAGTATAGTACATCTTTGTTGTATAAATCCCTTATTAATATGCCACTTCGAGCTACTTTGTCTGAATATGTCGGTCCTATACCTTTACCTGTAGTGCCTATTGCTTTATCTCTTTTATTTTCCCCTAAGTTATCAAGCATTATATGATGTGGTAATATTATGTGTGCTTTTTGAGAAATAAACAAACGCCCCACCAACATATTAATGTCTGGTTTTTCTTCTTGTGACTTTTTGCTAAATTGCTCCATTTCTTTGATTAAAGATTCTAAATCTATTACAACACCATTTCCTATAACATTTTTGCATGTTGGATATAGTATCCCGCTTGGTATTAAATGCAAGGCATACTTCACGCCATCTACTACTATGGTATGCCCTGCATTATGCCCACCTTGATAACGCACCACAAAGTCATAATCATTTGCAAGCTTATCTACAATCTTACCTTTTCCTTCATCGCCCCATTGAACACCTAATATAACATCTGCCATTACACTTCCTTATTTTGATTATTTTGCTTTAATAAATAATATACTACATTGTCTGTATAAATTCCAAATCCACAACTTTTTATATCATCTATACAAGACATACCACCTGATAGAAATGTAAAATTATTTATGAACATTCTAAAGAATAAACCATCATAATAATCTACTGGCACAGGTAAAAATGGTGAACACAATATATTATCATAATTGCATTCACATAAATATATTAAATACTCAATTTCTTCATATAAAAACTTAGGACATGAAGGTAAAAAATCCCTTAAAGAATCTATACTGCTAACCATTAAAAGCTTAGATATAAAATCTATATTTTGTAATTTTTCTATATCTAGCTTAGAGAAATATTTATAATCTATGCCAGTTTGCTCTGCACATTTTATTGCTATTCTTGCATTTGTAATTTGCAATATTGGTGATATTTGTAATTCTCTAAATATATTTATACCAAGCTCTATAACTTTAGTATGCTCTATTTCGTCTATACATTCAGCTCCTATTTGATTGTATTCTGTTGTTGGATAACTAAATACAGGTTGAATATAAAACCATTTTTTTTGCGTTGTACTGCGTCCAAGCCTCTTTGTAATAATTCTTATAGCATCTATTGTGCTATCACTACGCATCGATATTTGATGATTCTTTTCGCTACTTAATTGAATCACATTTCTATTTAAAAAACTTTTTTGATGTTCTTGATATACAAAAGTAGGGCTAATTATCTCCTCAAAACCATTTTTATAAAACAGGGATACACTTAAATCTTCAACTTTTCTTTTTAATCGTGCTGATACTCCAAAATGTAACTTGCTCCCCTCTGGAATCTCATGTTCTAAAATCATTTACCGCCCTTACAAACAAAACCAAAATTATAACGAATACTTGATAAACCAAAAAATAAAACTTTTTATTATATTTTACATAAAAATACTCGTTTTTTTATGATTCTAAATATGAATTAATACTATTTAGTGCCTTAGAATCTATTTGCATTGAGAGTTCTAATATGGCAAAAGGTAATTTAAAATCAAGACATTTTACATAATCTTTTTGTGTTACTAGTATATGTGTAGCATTATATTTATTTAATAGTTCATTTAATATATCAAATTCAAATTTGGCATGATCTGGTAAATAGAATCTAAAAGCTATGTTATACGGCAAATAAGATTCTAATCGAGTAGGATTTGCAATCGCAGTTGCTAATATATAGCTTGAATTTTTATTGATATTGTCTATTTGTCTAATTGACACAATTCTTTTATATCCATATCCTTCTTTTATGTGTAAATCACAATGTTTATAAAAGCTTATTGGGAATCTGTAATAACCACTTGGTAATACAAAATTGAAATAAGGTGTAATCTTTGGTTCAAGTAGAATATCAAATTTATTAAAATTAAATCTATAAGCATCATCAAGAATTATTAGTTTAGCACCATTCTTTTTTGCATACTTAATTGCTATTTCTCTATTCTCACTAACAATTACACTAGCTCTAGTCTGCATAGCAATAAGCATAGCTTCATCTCCGCTAACTTTTACATCGCATAGAATCTCTCCTCGCAAACTTACTTGTATTAAACCGCTAGATTTTCTTTTGTAGCCCCTTAATATCACATATATATCTTTGTAGTGTATATTTTCAAGGTGATTTATTAAAGCAATGCTAAAAGGAGTTTTACCGCTACCACCGCTGACTAGATTCCCAACACTTATGATTTTTATATTAAAATCTTTCTCTATGCTAAATTTTTTACGAAAAATCGCAATGGCATAATACAATATAGACAGAGGTAGCAATAGAAACGCTAGAATCTTATGTAAGATATTTGGATAAAAAAAATAGCTCTCTATGAAACCTATTTTTATCCTGTTTATATCACTCATGATTTTATCCAAAATTTGGCTCTAATTTTCTCTTTGCTAAAAGGTGGAAATGTAAATGTGGAACTTCTTGCCCCCCATCACTACCAATATTTGTAATTAACCTATAACCGCTTTCTCTAACACCAAGCACATCTACAACCTCTAATATAAACTCACTCATTTTACCCATTAATTCAGCATTAACATAGTTAAAGTCCTTTACTAATTTTTTTGGAATTATTAGGACATGTATAGGTGCTTTTGGTGCAATATCATCAAATGCCATAAACTCTTCATTTTCTAACACAATTTTTGCCGGAATCTCTCTATCTACAATTTTTTCAAAAATACCCTTTTGTGCCATATCAATCCTTTATGAATTTAGTTTGAAATTATAGATTCATATTATACATTCAATATGTGATTTATTTTAAAAATATTAGGTTAAAAATCCTTTTTATTTAGATACAATAAAAGGTTTAAATTTTGTTATAAAACAATATTTCTAAGGTGCGTTTATGAATGAATTAAAGCAAAAAATTAGGGAAACAATTGAAAAGATTCATGGTGTAACAGATAAGGATTCTCTAGAATCTTTACGCATTGAATTGAGTGGAAAAAAAGGTTATTTGACGCAAGCTTTTGCTAAATTGGGTGGTTTAAAAAATGAACTTAAAAAAGAGGTGGCAACGGATATAAATACACTAAAAAAAGAGTTTGAGCAAATCTTTCATATAAAGAAAGAAGAGATTGAGATAAGGGATTTAGAACAAAAATTAAAACAAGAAAAAGTTGATGCAAGCCTATTCAAAAAAAGGGGATTTTCAAGCAATGGGCATCCCATATATCAAATGAGAGATATTATAATTGAATATTTTACTGGTTTAAATTTTTCTCTACAAGATGGTCCATTCATAGAGGACGATTTTCATAATTTTGAGGCATTGAATCTGCCAAAATATCATCCTGCAAGAGATATGCAGGATACATTCTATTTTAAAGATTCTATGCTTTTAAGGACTCATACTTCTCCCACTCAAATTAGAACTATGGAGAGCAACACATTGCCTATACGCATGATATGTACTGGTGCAACTTTTCGCAGAGATTATGATATGACGCATTCGCCCATGTTTCATCAGTGCGAAGGATTAGTTGTTGAAAAGGGCGATCATATAAGCTTTGCACACCTAAAATATATTTTAGAAAATTTTGTAAAGCATGTATTTGGCGATAATGTAAAGGTTAGGTTTAGATCGTCGTTTTTTCCTTTCACAGAGCCTAGTGCTGAGGTTGATGTTAGTTGTATGTTTTGTGATGGTGTTGGCTGCAGGGTTTGTTCGCATACGGGATTTTTAGAGATACTTGGTTGCGGTGTAGTAAATCACAATGTATTTAAGGCAGTGGGATATGAGGATGTAAGTGGATATGCTTTTGGCATGGGAATTGAAAGGCTTGCTATGCTTAAATGGGGCATTAATGATTTGCGTAGTTTTTATGAAACAGATTTGAGAATCTTGGAGCAGTTTTAATGATAATTACAAGTGAAAGTTTAAGTCATTTTATAAATATAAACAATATAAATTGGAGAGAGCTTGTGCAAACTTTAAGTAGCATAGGCTTAGAGGTTGAGAAAGAATATGAAATAGTGATTCCTAAAAATGTTGTTGTTGGAAAAGTTATAAAAAGAGTGCAGCATTCAAATGCGGATAAACTAAGTGTGTGTCAAGTTGATATTGGAACAGAAACCTTGCAAATCGTGTGTGGTGCAAAGAATGTATGTGTAAATCAATTTGTTGCATTAGCAAAAATAGGTTGTATATTGCCATTTGGTAAAGATGGCAGTACGGAGATTCTAAAAAGCGATATTAGAGGTGTTGATAGTTTTGGTATGCTGTGTTCTAGTGTTGAGCTAGGTTTGCCAAAGTTAAATGATGGAATCTTAGAGCTTGATTCAAGTATTGGTGAGCTTATATTGGGAAAAGAACTTTGTGAATATAGTTTTTTTAATCAAAGCGTACTTGAATTAGGCATCACTCCAAATAGGGGAGATTGTTTATCTGTACTAGGCGTAGCAAGAGATATAGCAAGTTTTTTCAATATCATACCAAAAAGTATTGTAGCAAATGAGCCAAGCATTGCACTTGGTGTAGGTAGATTCTTGCAAGTTGTTCCCAATGGTGATTTGCATTCCTCACTTCTTTATAGAATCATAGAGTTAAAGGAGGCATACACGCCTCTTTCAATTGCTTTATGTTTAGGATTAATTGATAGGTACAAACATTGCGTTATTAGTAATTTTATAGAATATGCTTCTCATATGACTGGTGTTTTGTTTAATGTATATCCTATGGATTGCGGTCTTATATCAAAAAATGGAAAAGAAGCTAAACTTGTGGTAAAAGCCGACAATAATGCTTTGGAATCTGTATATGGAGAGATCAAAGATAATGAAGGGGCAATTACGCACAACAAACTAAGTGTTGTTGGTGTCAGTAACTATGAAATAAAAGATAGAGACTATCCACGCACATTAATATTAGAGGCAAGCTTTATAGATTCTGAGTTAATTGCCAATGCAACATATGGTTTAGATAAAAAAGCGTTTAATCAAGACAAAATACATCGTTCAACTAGGGGAACAAATCCTGATTTAGAATTAGGTATGAATTTTATTTGTAAAAGTTTTGAATACTTAAAGTCTGAATTATATTCTGGAATTCAAGAGATCATAAGAACTCATGAACCAACAAATATACAAATGACTTTTGAGTATATTTTAGATTGCATTGGAAATTATATTGAAAAAGAAGAAATTGCCTTATTATTGAAACGACTTAATTTTAGACTTCAGGCTACTTGTGATGATAATTTTTTTATAGCACAACCACCTATTTTTCGTAGTGATATAAAAACTAAACAAGATATAGTAGAGGAAGTGTTAAGAATATATGGTGTTGATAAGATCAAGCCAAAAAAGCATATTATAGAACAAATAGAGCAAGAAACAAGTGCATATAAGGTTTATAAGCAAATCAATAAGTTAAGACACAAAGCATTAGCCCATGGTTACATTGAATGCATTCATTATGTATTTGATGATTCTAAAAAATTAATGCAATTAGGCTTTGAGCCATTAAATGATGATAAAAAATTAATAAATCCCATAACAACAGAGCTAGACACACTTAGACCATCATTAATACCGCATATTTTGGAGAGCATTGCAAAAAATAAAAACTATGGCTATGAAGGTATTAGACTTTTTGAGATAGGATATGTATATGATAACAATAGAAATGCAAAACAAAATATAGCATTTGCTATAAGCGACTACATGTCTCAACCAAGTTATCCAAATCCAAAGGGAAAAGGCGTTGATTTTTTTTCATTTGCACAAAATGTAAGTGAAATTATAGGAAATTTTGATTGCATAAACACATCAAATCAATTTCACAAATCAAAATTAATACATCCATATCAAAGTGCAAACATATTAAAAGATGGAAATATAATAGGTGTTATATCTAAATTACACCCAAATATAGCAAAAATGTATGATATAGATTCTGTATTTTTCTGTGAATTAGACTTGTCTATGCTATTTGATAGATTCAATGGTGCAAAACTAGCAAAAGCATTTTCTAAATATCAAGCGAATAAGAGAGATTTAACAATATTAATTGATAAAAATATAAGCTTTAATTCCATAAAAACAGAGCTTGAAAAAACCAATGTGGAATTTATAAAAGATATTCTACCACTTGACATATATGAAGAAAACGATGACAAAATCGCCTTAAGCATACGATTTATATTGCAATCAATAGATGACACATTGATAGAATCTCAAATGCAAGAATGCCTACAAAAATGCCTTGATTCCCTTGAAAAAAGATTCAACGCTAAATTAAAGACCTAATTTGCATAATTGTTAATTTGCCCATCTTGCATCTATAATACCTATTTGCAATACTCTTTCACGCCTAATTTACATGCTTTTTCATGAACTTCTTTAACTTCTTCTCTAGTATCTGCATTTATGCCTAAAAATATACATGAACCGGCATGTTTCATATCGCATGCTTTCCTTGCATATTCTTTTGCTTTCTCTCTGTTTCTCTCAAATGGTTCATAACCTTCAAAATAAATCAATGCCAATACATAGCAATCCATAGCATAATGTAAATTACATTGTTTCGTGGCAATATCATGTGCCTTTTTGAAAAAATCTGTGCTTTTACCTACTGGATAGTCAGACTGATCGGCTAATGTCGCTAGTTTTAAGCAACTTTTGCTATCATTCATAGAACAACTTTTTACTAATATTTTAATTGCGTCTTGTCTATTTTTCTTTGTACCATAACCATAGAAATTTTCATGATAAATTTCTCCCCACACAGAGCAATCTCTATATTTTGTCTTTTCACACATATTTTTTGCTAAACTTTTCCATTCATCTACATGCCATATTCCCTCTTTAAGATTATCAAGCTTATTGTATGCCTCCAAACGCTTTAAATCTTTTGCAATGGGTATAGGCTTTGGTGGTTCTGGCTTTTTACAACCATTTATAAGAATCACGAGCATAAATAATATATATAATGAATGTCTAGCCATCACATCTCCTTGCTAAAGTATATTATGAAGTTTAGCAGAAAATTGACTTTTTTATCTATTTTTATTGCAATTAGATTCAACCCACACAAATTTATTATCTCTAAACATATATTGTTGTTCTAAGCAAAAATTAAGGTCTTTGCGGTTAAGCAGATTATTATAGATTCTATCGTATATATAAGGATAGGTTTTCTTTTTATTGTATTGTTGCGATACATGTGTATAAAAATCATCATTTTGTTGTTTTATGAAGTTATAGTACTGAATCTTGTTATATAAAAAGATAGACAAGTTGATACTAAAAAACAAAATTATGCAGAAAAAAAGTACTTTTAGTTTATTTTTCATTGAATAAAATGCTTGTGGGTAAAAACTAGTTTCTATTGGCTTTGTATATAAATTATGTATAGACAAAAACTTTATACATTCATTTAATGGCATATTGAATAATGTTTGAATTGGTGTAAAATCATATAAAAAATTTTCTTTATCATCAAAATTACAATAAAACATTTCACCAAAATCACTAATATTTGCATGATAGTTTTGTAAAGACTCTTTTTTATCTACTAATATACATGTTTCTAATAAACCATAATTATAATGGCATATAGCATGAGTATTGACATCTTGAAAAATTATAGTGTATTTCGTAAGTAGAGGAAAAAACATATGTAAGGTAGAAAAAATATCAAATATATTAAAAAATATCATTTTATTCTTATTATGTAAAACATAAGTTTGTATTACAGAATCAACAATATAGAATAATTGAAAATATATAGAATCTCTAGTCTGTTTTTGCATGAAATATCTACATTCACAATTAATTGGCATAAGCCCCAGATTCTTAGCTTTTAATGGGACAATAATATCTGTTGTGTATTCTTGTCTTAATTGTGATTTTTTTACATCAATTTGAATGGAGCTAAAATTATCAGGTGATAAAGTGCATAAATCAATTTTTAATGAAAAAATGCTAGACATATACTTTTTAAAAAATGTTAATTTGTCTTGCATATATTGAATATTAGTCGCATTCATGTAAGCATATATCTTGGAAAAATAATTTTGATTTATTTCATATATTTTAGAATCTGTATCCTTATTAATATGAGTTTGCAATTTATCATTATTTACATTTAGGTGTGTAGATTTTAAAAAATAGTTGCTATCACCACCAATATTTAAACTTTGAAGTTTAACATTTTGTATTTTGCGTGGTTTTATGCTATTTACTCTATCAATATCCGCATAAATATCTTTATACGAATATATTTTAATATCATCAATAAATCGCGTAAAAATTGAATAATATTTTAATATCTTAGATAACATATGTTTTATACAAATGTTGTCCCACCATCAATAACAATAGTTTGCCCTGTTAGCCATGAGCTTTGTGTATTATCACAGAGGAAGAAAGCAGCACCAGCTAGATCTTTTGGTGTTCCCATTCTCTTTAACGGGCTTTGTTCCTCTACCTTTGCTTTGACTTCATCATAATCAGGAAAAGCCTTCAGTGCATCGGTATCAATTGGTCCGCCACTAACTGCATTTACGCGGATATTAAATTGCCCTAAGTCTTGTGCAGCATATTTTACCATTGTTTCAACGGCATTTTTTGAATTGCCATGTCCTGCATAATTTGGCATATACACTAAATTACCTGTAGAACTTAATGTTACTATGTTACCGCCACCAACTTTTTGCATTCTTTTAACCGCTTCTTGTGCCCCTACTACAAATGCCAAAACAGTTGCTGTATAAATATTATTCAATCCTTTTGGCTTAAGACGCATAAATGGTGCAAAACCACCAACTACACTTCTACCATATATAATGGCATTAGATATAAAGAAATCAACTCTATCAAAATCTTTATCAATTTGCTCAAAAAGCCCTATATATTGTTCTGGCTCTAAAACATTAAGGGGGTAGAATCTAGCTTTTATCTTATACTCAGATTCTAACTCTTGTGCTATCTTTTGTGCTTCCTCTTCATTTTTGTTATAGGTAAAGGCAACATTAACACCTTCTTTAGCAAAGCGATATAAAATTGCTTTTCCTATACCTCTTGTTGCACCGCTTATAACAAGAGTTTTACCTTTCATATAATCACTTGTAACTAGCTCACTACTCATTCTTGCACCTCATAATTCTTTAAAGTTTGTTCAATCAATTCCATACACTTTTTGCTAGGCTCACACAATGGCAGACGATACTCAAGCGTTGGAATCAACCCTTGTATATACATCGCAGCTTTTATAGGAATTGGATTGCTTTCAAAAAATAAAACCTTATTTATAGCATAAAGTTTATTAGAAATAGCTAAACTTTCGATAAATTTTTGATTCATTGCAAAATGACATAAGTCAGCTATGTCTTTTGGGAAGATATTTCCTGTAACAGATACAACACCACTTCCCCCATAACTTAAGATAGCATAGTTTAATGCATCATCTCCACTCAAAATATGCAATTTAGATTCTGTATTAAAATCTTTATTTTCTATATTGCTAAGTGCATAAACCCTATCCATAAGCCCACTAGCTTCTTTTATTGCGTATATATTTTTAACTTCTTTAAAAAGCCTATAAATAGTATCTACCTCAATACAAATACCCGTTCTTGATGGCACATTATAAAGCATTACTGGAATATCCACCGAATCTGCTATTGCTTTGTAGTGCTTAAATAAGCCTTCTTGTGTAGGTTTATTATAGTAGGGAACGACAGACAATATAGCATCAGCACCACACTTTTGTGCGAATTGTGCTAATTCTATAGCCTCAATAGTGTTATTGCTGCCTGCACCTGCCAACACCTTTACGCCCGTATTTCTACAAGCATTAACGGCTATTTCTATACACTCCTTATGTTCATTATGACTCATTGTTGCACTCTCGCCTGTTGTCCCTGCAGGAACGCAGGCATCCATTCCATACTTTATTTGTCTTTTTATTAATGATTCATAACTTTGTCCATCAATGCTACCATTCTTAAATGGTGTTATTAATGCACTCATTGCACCTATCAACATAAACAACCTCACTTAACTACATGACATAATGGTACATTATATAACAAATATCATTTAAATTTGCTTATGCCTTGTTTATTTTCACCCAATAAAAGATACATAAATGCATTCAACTTACATTCTACTTTTAATCGTTTGTGATATTGTATGAGCATCATTCATTGCAATTGCTATTGAACCACCATTTTTAAATAAAATATCTCCCACCACAAATAAATTACTCACAGCACTTTCTTTGCAATCATTGCATTGAGCAATACCACTTGCATCTACCTCCACACCGCATTTTTTTAAAAAATCAACGGGGGCTACTCCGCCTATGGCATATACGATTCTATCAAATGTGGCAGTGGAATCATCTGTAAAAGTTACTTGAAATTTAGAATCAACATCACTAACAGATTTAATATCGATGCCAAACTTTGGTATCAGCCCGTTTTTTAAGCTTTTTTCAAGCTCTCTTGCATTTTCATCATTTATTCTAGTAAATTCTTTTTTGCGGTAATTTAGCATAGTTTTTGTTATACTAGCAAGATATATAGCATATTCAACCGCGGAGTTACCGCCACCGACAACTAATATCTCCTCTCCGGCAACACATTCATTTACATTAAAATTAATTTTTTTTCTAAGGCTAGTAGGCAATGGATAGCTAGGCTTGTTTGGTTTCCCCATTTTGCCTATGCCCACTATAACATATTTAGCACTAAACCTATCGTTATTGGTTGTATTGACAATGAAACTAGAGTTTTCCTTTGCAACTCTCTCCACTTCATTGTTTAATAAAACCTCTACTTCATTTTCTTTTAATAGTTTATCAAAAAGCTCTAATGTACTCTCTTTGTTGCCATCACTAAATGGTATATGTCCCTTCAAATCTACTACTTGACCTTTGTAGTCTTTATCCACTCTTTTGCCATCTTTATAGTATTCACGCATCATGCCTGATATATTGTCTGTTTTCTCCAATAAAACTATATTTTGTATTCCCATTTTCTTACATTCAATGGCACTAGCTATCCCACCCGGTCCGGCACCAACAATTACAACATCATAATTTCTCATCTTTTTTATCCTTTTTGCATTTTTGTAGAGACATACTATTTAAATCATCAATACTATCAAAAAGTACGCCTCGCATCATTTTCTCTTTATCATCAAATTGCCCATTTTTTAGCCCCCATAAAAACGCAATTAATCCTATAAAGCCTATGGCTATTGAAACGCCAAGCATCAACATAACAACCCAACTGCTCATAAGGTCTCCAAAATGACTAATGTTTGCCAAAGATTATAACTTAAAAGTTTTAACCAATAGTTTTGACTTTATATAAAAAAATGGCTCTTATAGCTGTGTTTTTTTGTTTTTTATATACCTTCTTATAGTTCTTTCAATATTCGTTATATTTTTATATGCTTTTGCGAATGGCTTTATTTTATGGTATATTTTTGTATAATCTAGTTTAAATTTATCTCGTTTCTTGAAATATAATCTCATTAAATACAACTTTGGCACTAAGTTTAATGGATCTTTTTTTAAATCTAAGATTCCTATACTCTTTTCAGCGTAAAATGGAAAGAAAAAAGACTTTGCTTTATCATTTAACTCACTAGGATTTTTTT
>JARHYT010000046.1 GCA_029264775.1 Helicobacter sp.
CTTGGAGTTTGTAATCGTGCGTATGTTATAAAAAGTGGTGCATTATTTGCAAGTGGCAAAGCAGAAGAGATATATGAGAATCCACTTGTAAGAAAATATTATTTGGGTGAAAATTTTAAGGCATAAACTTGAAGTATCAACAATATTAAACATCATGTTATAAGTAACTTATATTTTTTAAATGACATAGACACTCAATTAAACTATAGAAGGCTTTCTTGTTTGCGGGCTAATGTTGATTAATGCAAAATATATTGTGAATATGGCAATAATTGGTAGATACATTAAAGCAAGATTCTAAAAGTACAAAAAACAATGACTAGCCTACAATGGAATAGGTAAGAATTTATCACCTAGATTATGATAAATAAACTAGATATTGCAAAATTGATTATGTGGGATACAAAAACCATTTCTAAAGCAAAGATTATTAGACTAAGATTCTATAAAATCTTTTACATATAAGCCTTTATTGTCATATTCAATATTATATTTATCGCCTGTTTGCATATCAATTAAATAACATTGCTCTAATGTCTCTGTAACAGCCCTTTGTGGTGGAACTTGCTTTAAATGCAACAACACATCATTATAATCTCTGCATAAATCTGGAAAACCAAATAACATAAGTTTATACTTAAACATACTGCCTCCACTGCTTACTTATTTATTACATAGGATTTTATCCTAAAAATTATTTTTTGATATAATGTAATATGTTGAAATTTAACAAAGTAGTTTTTATATGTTTAAAAAAGTTGCATTTATATTATACCTATTTGTTTTACTCATTACTTTGAAATTATACGCAGCAAGACCATTTAATACAGATGACGCAAGGGTTGTAGGAAAGGGGCAATGTCAATTAGAAACATGGGTAGAAATGCACATGAATGAAAAAAGTGAAATATGGGCATTACCTAGCTGTAACCTCATATGGGATACAGAAATTACTTTAGGAGGTATGATAGGTTTAAAATCAAATTCATTACAATTTCAGGCTAAAAAACTTTTTGTTGATGCAGAGAAAAAAGATTGGGGCATTGGAATTGCGATAGGAAATATACACAATTACTTGATAGGTGCTGATAGTGCAAATGATATATATGCCTATATCCCTGCTACTTTTGTATTTTTAGATTCTAAACTTGCCGTGCATATTAATGTAGGCTATAATATGCAGAGTTTTAAAGATGGCATATACACTCTAGGGGCTGGATTAGAAGCACAGATAATAAATAGGCTTTATTTTATCGGTGAAGTGTATCATAGTAGATTTGAACCTGTAATGTATCAAATTGGGTTACGCACTTGGTTAATACAAGATTTATTACAAATTGATATGACTTATGGCAATGCCTTTAATGATGATGCTGGTTTTGTAAGCTTTGGTTTTAGGGTTTTACCGCCAAGCTTCTTTTGATTCATCTAGTTTAATCAATTTTATCACTTTATTAGTAGCATTATTATGATAAAATGCGAGTTTTTAAAATATTTAAAAGGCTTTATATGGATTCTTATGAATATGGAGAATTACTGAAGGTATTAAAAAATAAGTGTGATAACATAGAAAAGATTCTAAATCCAAACAAAATAAAACAAAGACTAAAAGAGATTGAAACTATAGAAAATGAAGAAGACTTTTGGAATGATGCAAAAAGAGCTAGTGAGATAGCAAAAGAAAAACGAAAAAATCAAAGAATTTTGCAAACCTTTAACCACACAAAACAAGAGCTAGATGATGCAGTAGAATTATATGAAATTGCATTAACAGATTCTGATACAAGCACACTAGAGCTGTTATTTGAACAATCTCAAAGCCTACAATCTCATATACAAAAAGTTGAAATGGAGGTTATGCTAAATGGAGAACATGATAATTCAAATGCTATTATCACAATTCAACCCGGAGCTGGTGGCACAGAATCGCAAGATTGGGCAAGTATGCTATATCGCATGTATTTGCGTTGGAGTGAAAGGAGAGGTTTTAAAGTTGATATACTAGATTATCAAGATGGTGAGGAGGCGGGCATTAAAGGTGTCGCATTCATAGTTAAAGGTGAAAATGCTTATGGCTACGCTAAAAGTGAAAATGGTGTGCATAGGCTAGTTAGAATCTCTCCATTTGATTCTAATGCTAAAAGGCATACGAGCTTTGCTAGCGTACAAGTTAGCCCAGAGCTTGATGATGATATACAAATAGAGATTGAAGACAAAGATATTCGCATTGATACATATCGTGCAAGTGGAGCGGGAGGACAACATGTAAATAAAACAGAATCTGCAATTAGAATCACACATTTTCCAACGGGTATAGTAGTGCAATGTCAAAATGATAGAAGTCAGCACAAAAACAAAGCCACCGCCATAAAAATGCTTAAATCTAAACTATATGAATTAGAATTACAAAAAAATCAAGAGGGAACGACTCAAGAAAAAAGTGAGATTGGTTGGGGATATCAGATCCGATCTTATGTTCTTGCTCCATATCAACAAGTAAAGGATCTAAGGAGTAACTACGCTACAAGCAATACAAGCGGAGTACTCGATGGCGATATAGATGATATTATAGAATCTGTCCTTGTTAATGCAAATGCTAAAACAACATAAAATAGAAAGGATAATATGAAAAATAAAGCAGATATTTCACGCACAAAAAAAATAGGCAAACAAAAAAGATATGCAAAAAATATAGAACATAAAAACATACATGCTAACAACAAGACACAAAAGAATAGTGCAATAAATGGCGAAAGAGCATATAAGATTCTATCAATACAATTAAGTATTTCTGCAAATAAAGCAAAGGAATTAATAGATAGCGGTAGAGTTAGTCTTAAGGGTAAAAGGATAGGTATTGCAAGGACTCTATTTCCCGTTAATACACATTTTGATATTATGCAGGAAAAAAGCCCTATATTGTTTGAGGATGAAAATATTTTGGTTATTGACAAAAGCATTGGTGTTGAAAGCTATAGCTTAGAACAAATGTATTCTAAATACAAGCTTATTAATAGGCTTGATAAAGACACAAGCGGTATTATATTGATAGCAAAAAATGAAGAGTTTAGACAAAAAGCAATAGAGGAATTTAGGCAAAAAAGAGTAAATAAAATATACTTTGCATTGGTAGAGGGCAAAATATACGATGAAATGACAATCAATAAAAATATAGCCATTATAAAAGATTCTAAAGCAAAAGGTTATGTTAGTAAAAGCGGTTTGGAAGCTATAACAGAAATAAAGCCCATACAAATTTTAGAACAAAAAACACTCTTAGAGGTTAAAATACCTACAGGCAGAACACATCAAATAAGAATCCATTTATCAAGCATAAAACATCCAATAATAGGTGATATTATATACAACAAAGATAGCAAATTCAAATCAAAGAGATTAATGTTACATTGCTATAAAACTGATTTATTAAACTACAATTTTGAAAGCAAAATAAATATACATGATATATTTGAAATATAAAATAGCCTATTAAGATGTATAAATATTATATATGTTTCATGCAAACAATATATGATATTGTGATTTTATTTATTCTAGCTTAAGATTAAATTATCTTGTATAAGTTTCTGTATATTTGCTCTTTTATATGTTAGAATCTGCATTGCAAATTATAATAAAAGGTAATGTGTGACAATAGCATTCTTTGATTTTGATGGGACTATAACAAGAGGCGATTCTTTTGCTTTATTTCTAAAATTTTTATTGGGCAAAAAATTTTACCTTAAGGTATTAAACAATCTACACATATTGATATTGTACAAATTAGGTGCAATTAATAATCATGATGCAAAACAAAGTGTTTTGTACTCTTGTATAAGCGGTATGAGTGAAGATGTCCTATTACAAAAATGTCAATCTTTTCTGCATTTATTAGAATCTTATTGCAAAGATTCTGCATTAGAAAAAATGGAATGGCATAAAGAGCAAGGACATGAAGTAGTGCTTGTATCTGCAAGTTTTGAGGAATATTTACGCCCATTATGCAATAAATGGGATATAAAATTGATTGCTACAACAATGGAAGTAAAAGATGGCATTATAACAGGCAAACTAGGTAAGCCAAATTGCTATGGAAAAGAAAAAGAAAGACGAATAAAAGAAATATATAATTTAGCACAATATGAAAGTATATATGTATATGGAGATACTAGAGGTGATAAGGAAATGCTAGAATTAGCAAGTAAAAATCAAGCATTTTTTAGAATCTTTAACTAAAGAGTTCGTATGCAAGAATTAATCCCTTTTAGACACATCATGCAAGAATGGCTTTATAATTCCCAGAATGGATATTATACAAAAAATAGAATAGGTAAAAACGGAGATTTTTATACATCTGTTAATGCCTCAAAATTTTTTGGTGCAGCAATAAGCCGATATGTATTAAAAATGCTAGAAACCGACAAACTATCATTGCCTTTAAATATTGTAGAAATAGGTAGCAATAACGCAGATTTAGTATCTGACATTGCAGAGTTTTTAAGTGCATTCAATATAGAGGTATTCAATCAAACCTCATTTTATGTAATCGAGCCATTAAGCTCTTTACATAAATATCAACAAGAAAACTTTACAAAAAGAATACATACAAGATTCCATAAAAAACTTTGCATATTAGAATCTATTGAAAAACTAAGAGAAATTTTAAAGGACAACATATTTTTCATAGCTAATGAACTTTTTGATAGCATGCCATGCGACATTGTACTAGACAACAAGATGCTATATTGCAAGCATAATAACTTTGTGTTAAGTGAATTAGATATAAAAGTATTTGATTTTATAACAAAATATACTATAAAAGGCGTTGAAATACCTATATATTGGGAATCTTTCATACAAGAATTGCATAAAATAGATAGCTATAAATGGACATTTTTGACATTTGATTATGGAGATTTTTTTGAAAGGGAAATGAATTTAAGATTCTATGTAAAACACAAGGTATTTAATTTTTATGAAGAATGGCAAAATAACAATATTATGCAATTTTATGGAAATAGCGATATAACTTATGATGTTAATTTTAATCTACTAAAAAATATATTTGAGTCTTATGACACGAAAATACAACAATATGCAACACAATCAAAGTTTTTAATACAAGAATGTGAGATACTAGATATTTTTGAAAGCTTTATGAAATGCTTTAATAATGTGCAATTGATAAAACAAAAAGCCAGTCTAAATGGGCTTATAGCTCCAAATGCTATGGGAGAAAGATTCAAAACTTTGTGTGTTAGCAATTAACAATATGAAAATATCTACAAATTAATATCAAAGTGATTTGCAAACTCATAGATATTATATGTTAGTAAATAAAATTTAGCTATAATGGTAGCTTTTATTTTGTTTTAGGAGGTTATCGCAATGAGAACAGAACAAATTATTTCAAAAGCATTAGAGCAAACAGACAATGACAGATACAAGCTATCCGTGTTAGTATTTGCTAGAGTTAAGGAATTAAATGCAGGTGCAAAACCATTACTTAATTATTCAGAAGAACATATAAAACGCATGGAATTATGCGATATAGCCCTGAATGAAATAGCAGAGGGAAAAGTTACATTGTCAAATAACATTTAAGTTTGGCATCTCAAGGTTTTTGCATGGACTTTTTTAGCGAAATATCAAAAATCAAAACAATAGATGGTGCATTAGCAAAGTTAGAAGCTATGCAACCGGTAACAACAAAAATACAAAAAGCGTTAGATGATTCTATAAGGTTTCATGATCAGTATTTTAGAAAAAGTGGCGAGCCATATGTTGTTCATCCAATATGTGTAGCATGTATAGTCGCACATTGTGGTGGTGATGAAGATATGGTTTGTGCTGCTTTATTGCATGATGCGGTTGAGGATACAGATTGCAAGATAGATTATATTAAAGATGAATATGGCGATGAGGTATGTTCTCTGGTTGATGCATTAACAAAAATTGTTGAAATAAGAAAGGAAGAGCTAACTTCTGATTCAAATAATGAGAAGTTGATTTTACAAGCATCATCATTTAGAAAAATGCTAATTGCTAGCATACATGACGCAAGGGTACTAGTTATAAAAATTTGCGATAGATTACACAATATGCTAACACTTGATGCTTTAAGTGAGCAAAAACAAAAAAGAATAGCAAAAGAAACCCTTGTTGTATATGCACCAATAGCACATAGATTAGGCATATCATCTCTAAAAAATGAACTAGAAGATAAAAGTTTTTACTACACACTTCCAGATGATTATAATAAAATTCAAAATGAGAAAAACGCCAAAGAACAAGACTTAAAATTAAGATTAAACCAACTCACAGAAAGAATAACAAACCTACTTCTAAGCAATGGTTTTCTGCGTGATAATTTTAAAATACAAAGCAGGATTAAGAGAAATTACTCTATTCATCTGAAGATGCAACGAAAAGGTATTAGCATGGATGAAATGTTTGACCTGCTTGCAATTAGAATTATAGTTAAAAATAAAATAGATTGCTATAGAGCGTTAGGGATTGTTCATATTCACCTTAATCCGATTCCATCAAGATTCAAAGATTATGTTGCATTGCCAAAAGAAAATGGCTACCAAACTATACATACAACCGTTTTTGATGAAAGCTGTATATATGAGATTCAAATACGAACATTTGATATGCACGATGGTGCAGAATTAGGCATGGCTGCACATTGGAAATATAAGAGTGGCAATTCTAATCAAAACATAAATTTGAAATGGATTAAAGATATTAAAGAAAATAGCGACATTGCAAAAAATGCACAAGAATTTTATGAGGCAACAACAAGCGACTTAGATTTATATCGTACTGATATTGTTGTATTTGGTCCTGATGGAAGAACATTTGCCCTGCCCTCTGGTTCTGTTGTGCTAGATTATGCTTATGCAGTTCATAGTGATATTGGGGACAAAGCAGAAAAAGCCTTTGTTAATAATCAAAGAGCCTCTTTAATCCAAAAATTAAAAAGCGGGGATATAGTTAGAATTGAAAAAGGCGACACAATTAAAGCTCGCCATGAATTTATAAATTCTGTAAAAACATCAAAGGCAAAAATTCGCATGCGTATAGTATGCCAAAACAAAACTAAAGAAATTGACAAAAGGGTAGCCATCAATATATTATCTACAATTTTTGAAAAAGAGCGTAGCACAATTGAAGAAAGTATAAGAAAATGCAACTTTGAGAGTAAATTAGAAAAGGCTGCAACAGATATAGCAGTATTAAAAGAGATTAAAAATAGATTTAAGCAAGAGTATAATATTGATAGTAATTTTTTCTCACTACTAAGATTTAAAACACTAAAATTAAAAGACAAAAAATTTGACAATCTAATTTTATACACAAACAGAAATATACATAATCTTACATTTAGCTATTGCTGTCATCCAAAATTTGGCGATTCCATAGTAGCACTAAAAAAAGACCAAATTGCAATAGTTCATCACAAATTATGCCATGAAGCAAATAAAGAAATATATAATAATGCACAACAATTATTCATAGAATGGACAAAAGACACAAGAAAAAGATTAAGATTTATTGTATCCTTTGAAAATAGAAGGGGAGTAATAGCAGAGGTTCTAACTATACTAGCTAAAAATGGCTATGATATATTGCAGATAAATTATGAGGGTAAAAAAAGGGGTGAAGATGTAGATACACAAACTAGTAAGGATTTAAAAAACAATGTTTTATGTGAAATAGTTGCAGAAACAGAGCATTCAAACAAAAAGAAGGTAAAAGATATTCTTGAAGGAAAATATCAAATTAAAATGCTTTCAGATACCAAAGATGCCTATCAAGAGTAAAATAAGTCGAAAATATTTTGAATAAAAAGGTAAAATACATATATTTATTATATTTAAGGCAATCTTGATTATTTCATGGCATTATACCATTACATTTTTATTTCTTAGCTGAATGTGCTTAACTAGGTGAATGAGAGCATAAGCCCTAGTGTATTGTGTTTATGAATTGTTGGCTAGTTAAAAATAAATTAAATTAAAGGAATGCAGTATGCAAAAAGATATTAAAAATCAATCAATACAAGATAAAGTTGCTTTAGCTATGAAAGAAATATCTCGTGGTTGTGCGGAATTTATCGGTGCAGAATATATACAATCTCTTGTTACTAAGTTTTATGAGAATGGAAGTAACTTTATTGTAAAAGCTGGATTTGATCCAACTGCACCTGACTTACATTTAGGGCATTCTGTGTTATTGCAAAAACTAGCTACTTTTCAAAAGTACGGAGGAAGAGTAAAGTTTCTTATAGGAAATTTTACAGCCACAATCGGAGATCCATCCGGCAAAAGTGAAACTAGAAAAACATTAACATTTGAAGAGGTAGCACAAAATGCAAAAACCTATGAGGAACAAGTCTTTAAGATTCTAGATAGAGATAAAACAGATATTTGTTTCAATAAAGAATGGTTAGATAAACTTACAAGTGTTGATATAATGAGGCTTACTGCACAATATTCAGTCGCAAGAATGATGGAAAGAGATGATTTTGAGAAAAGATACAAAGAGAATCTGCCAATATCGATTGTTGAATTTATGTATCCTTTATTGCAAGGGTATGATTCTGTTGTGCTAAATTGTGATATTGAACTAGGCGGTAATGATCAAAAATTTAACTTATTGGTGGGTAGATCTTTGCAAAGAGCATATCAATGCAGTAAAGAACAAAGCGTTATGACTATGCCTTTACTAGAAGGGCTAGATGGTATCAACAAAATGAGTAAAAGCTTAAATAACTATATAGGCGTAACAGAATCTCCTAAAAATATGTATGCTAAAATACTCAGTATTTCGGATGAATTAATGTGGCGATATTACGAGCTTATTAGCGAAAAAAGCCTAGATGAGATACAAGCATTAAAAGATGATATAAAAGAAAATAAATTACATCCTAAAAAAGTAAAAGAAATGCTTGCATATGAAATTACAAAAAGATTCCATAATGATGAAAAGGCAAAAGAAGCACAAGATGAGTTTAATCTAATCTTTAGTAAAAAAGAAATTCCAAGCGACTTAACAACTATCAATATAAAAAAAGGTGAATGGATATGCAAGGTATTGATGGATTTAGATTTTTGTAAATCTAGCTCTCAAGCTATGAGAGACATAAAAGCCGGAGCATTAAGCATAAATCAAGAAAAACAATTAGATGAAAATTTTAAATTTTTAACTAGTGGTGATTTCATTATAAAGCTTGGTAAAAGAAAATTTGCTAAAATTATTGTGAATGATTAATTAAGGTAGATATATGGGAAATTTATTTAAAAGTTTAAAAATAGGAAAACACACCATAAAATATCCTATTTTTCAAGGCGGTATGGGCGTTGGTATAAGCTGGGATGAGCTTGCAGGAAATGTATCAAAAGAAGGATGCCTAGGCATTATTTCTGCTGTTGGCACGGGATATTATAAAAATATGGGCTTTGTTGATAAGATTCTATCAAGTAAGCCATTTGAGGCAATCAACTTTTATAGCAAAAATGCTTTAAACGAGATTTTCAAGAACGCAAGAAAAATTTGCGGTAATAATCCTCTTGGAACAAATATACTTTATGCCATAAATGACTATGGTAGAGTAGTAAAAGATGCTTGTGAAGCCGGTGCAAATATGATCATAACAGGTGCTGGTTTGCCAACTAATATGCCAGAATTTACAAAGAATTTTCCTGAAGTAGCATTAATCCCTATTGTATCATCAGCTAAGGCATTAAGGATTCTATGTAAAAGGTGGAGCGATAGATACAAACGCATTCCTGATGCTGTCGTAGTAGAAGGACCGCTTAGCGGAGGACATCAAGGCTTTAAATATGAAGATTGCTTTAAGGCAGAATATCAACTTGAAAATATCATTCCAGAAGTTACAGAAGAAAGTAAAAGATGGGGCAATATACCCATACTTGCCGCAGGTGGCATATGGGATAGACAAGATATAGACAAAATGCTATCTTTAGGTGCTAGCGGTGTGCAAATGGGTACAAGATTTTTAGGGACAAAAGAATGCGATGCAAAGGCATATCAGGAGATTTTGCCACATATAACAAAAGATGACATTGAGTTAGTAAAATCACCCGTTGGTTATCCAGCAAGAGCAATAAAAATTGGTGTATTAGAGAGACTAAAAGAGGGAAATGCACCAAAGATTCAATGTATTAGCAATTGTGTTAGCCCATGTCAAAGAGGCAAGGAAGCAAAAAAGGTGGGATACTGCATAGCAGATAGTCTTGGAAAGGGGCATTTAGGAAATTTAGAAGAAGGTTTGTATTTTAGTGGTGCAAATGGCTATCGTGTTGATAAGATATTAAGCGTTAAAGAATTAATTGATGAATTAACTCAACGCTAATACGGAATTATCATGCGTTATGTATTGCTACTTACAATCCTTATGAGTGGATTATATGCAGATACCTTACGCATTATGAAATCTATCCCCTTTGGTGCATCTAGTCTAAGACTAGATGCAAATCGAGTTATTCAAGAAAAAGAAATAAGCGTTCATAAATTAAATGAAACAAGCACCTTTATAGATATATATGGCGTATGGACGCCAACAGGTAGAAAAGAATATGATTTTCCAAATAACACTCAAATAACAATAGCACAAAACAATAAGCAAAGAATGCGAGTTCTTATAACATTAACAAATAAGACAACATTTGAATACAAGATTAAAGGCAATGTATTTTATATATCAATCATAGAAAAAAAACCAACAAGCAATACAAAGCCAATTGCAGATTCTACAAAACACGCAACAACAAACACCAAAAAACCACAAAACACTAAACCAACGCACATCTACAAGAAAGAAGAGGTAAAGCAAAAACCACAAATTCAAGATAAAAACCATTCAAAGCCTATTCTAGTATCAAAAACTAACTTAAAAACCAAAAATAGAAAAAAGATAATAATACTAGATCCCGGACATGGCGGTAAGGATTGTGGAACTCAAGGCATAGCAAAAATGTGCGAGAAGCATATAGTATTAAGTGTTGCAAAATTTACCGCACAAGAGCTTGACAAAAGAGGCTATGTTGTATATATGACAAGGAATAGTGATGTTTTCATAGAATTACAAAGACGAACTGAAATGGCTAATGAAATTCAAGCAGATTTATTCGTATCAATACATGCTAATTCAATGCCGCTAGGCTCTAGTAAAAAACCAAAAGGGGTAGAAACCTACTTCCTATCAACTGCTAGAACAGAAAGAGCTATTAATGCCGCTGCTAATGAAAATCAAGGCATGGCAGAATATTCTCCTACAACAATAGCTTCATTTCTAACTTCTCAAAGAATCATAGCTTCTAATAAGTTAGGAATGGATGTGCAATCTGGAATCTTAAAGCAACTTAAAACAAAATATGATGAAAACCTTGATGGAGGCGTTAGAGAAGGTCCATTTTGGGTGCTTGTTGGGGCTTTAATGCCTTCAATACTTATAGAAATAGGGTATAACTCTCATCCTATAGAATCACAAAGGCTAAAAGATTCAAGCTATCAAGCATTGCTAGCAAAAGGTATAGCAAATGGTATTGATAGTTATGTAATAAAAAATCCATAAATTATAAATTCTAGTTTCTATTTATATATACATATCAATTTATGTAATTCATTTTTACAAATATATGTTAATCTAAATAGACAAAATATCAATACTTATTAGAATCTAAATATATAACGTAATGATCTTGTTTCTTAAACACATACACAAATTAATATAGATGGCGACTATAGGTTAATGGAGTAATTTTTGCTATAATTAAACAATAATGTTTAGTATATTGGACATAAAGTAGGTAATATGAGTGTGAAATCGTATATTTTAAATACTATACTGCCAAAAATGGTAATGGATAAAACATGAATCATATAAAACTAAAAGCTGTGTATATTAGTATTTTTTTAGCAAATATTAATTACTCTTTTAGTAATACTTTTAGTGATATTAATATAAAAGGTGAGTCTAATGGTAAGCTTTGGGAAGCAAATTCTACA
>JARHYT010000100.1 GCA_029264775.1 Helicobacter sp.
TTACCCTTATACCTGCTTGTATTTCTAAGTCTTTAATCTCTTGTTGTAAAGAATTTATTCTTGCTGTAAAATAGTTTTTACCCTTTGGTGTTGTCTGTATTGCTAGTTTTTCTTGTGTTTTCTCTAACTCTGTTTGCTTTTGTGAGATTTTATGTTGTAGTTCTGGTGTTATTTGTGTTAATTCTAAATCTTTGTTTATTGCTTGTGTTGTTTGCTTATTTGGGGTAAAATTGGTGTTGTCAAGTTTGATATTAAAGTTTGCTATATCATCGTAAGGGGTAAGAGCGTAAATCTGTTTATCCACTTGATAGATTGTTTTATCTCCATTTTCTAACTTATTATTTATATTATTTTCATTTTAGTGCATTACTTATTATAATCCATTAATTACCATCATCTTGTGTTACACTTGTAAAATATTTTTTCTCACCGAAATTTTTAACAAATATTAAAACATCATTTTGTAATGTAATTCTATCTGGCATTTGTAAAACGCATACATAAATACCCTAAATACGCCTTTTAAGTGATAATAGAGACTACTTTCCTATTGATATAGGAGCTAGGAGAATGTAAAAATTATGGCTAAAGCAATCACTTATTTTAGAATAAAAAAGTTTCGATATTTCAGCTTTTTACATATTGCACTATACTTAAAATATAGGGACTAAGAGACTTTGCTTGTATTTAAAAATTTAAATACTTTTGAAACAAGCGTTTAAATGCCTATTTAACGAGCTTTAAGCCATTTTTTTATACACATGTATAGTATTTTGTATAGGAATGTATAGTAATCTTTAGACAATGTATAGGATTCTTTAGAATTTGTCTAATTTTTTCACTCACTTTGATTTCTAAAAATATCTCTCAAACTCCCAACCACACGATATTTTAGAGCAATATCCATCACTTTGATTTTATACATAAATATACAATATTATTATTTAGTTATTGCAAACATATAAAACTACATCCAATCAATTATCTTAGATACTTCTAATACCTGTGTGCATTTAACTTGCCCTTTATAGCTTTTTGGTATATTTGGGACAATAGCGTTACTAAAGCCAAAATTTGCTAATTCTTTTAACCTCATCTCAAGTCCGCCAACTTCTCTAATATCACCTATTAAACTAACCTCACCAATAAAAGCTGTGCTTGATTTTAATGGGCGATTTTTATAACTTGAAAGGATACTAGCAATAAGGGCTAAGTCAGCACTAGGCTCACTAATTTTAATGCCACCAGCAACATTTACAAACACATCATGCCTATGCAAATGTATGCCTAATTTCTTTTCAAGTAGTGCTAAAAGCATATTCAATCGATTACTATCAAACCCATTTGACAATCTCTTTGGGACTCCATATTCATTTTCACATGTAAGGACTTGTATTTCTACAACAATACACCTACTACCCTCCATAATGGCAACAGCAGCACTTCCGGGCATATCTCTTTTAGAACTAAAAAACTTCTTTGTAGCTTCATTAGCACTTACTAAACCATGTTCTTTCATCTCAAAGATTCCAATCTCACTTGTTGTTCCAAAGCGATTCTTAAATCCACGCAATATTTTTAATTCATTGCTTCTCTCTCCCTCAAAATACAACACACAATCAACCATATGCTCCAATACTCTAGGACCTGCTATTTGTCCATCTTTTGTAATATGCCCTATTATAAATATTGCTATATTAAAGCTTTTAGCAATACGCATAAGTTCAAATGTAATTTCTCTAACTTGTGATACAGATCCGGGTGCTGCACTTAAATTTGGGGAAAAAATAGTTTGTATAGAATCTATAATACAAACTTCAAAGCCACAATTTAAAAGATTCTCCTTAATTTCTAATATATTAATTTCACTCAATAAATATAAATTATCACTTAAGCAATTACATCTTTTTGCGCGATTATGTATTTGACTTAAACTTTCCTCGCCACTTACATATAAAACTTTTTTACAATTAATAGAATCTTTTTTATCTACATTGCTTTTATTGTTGGTAAAACCACCCATAGCTAATCCACCAGCAACCTTTAAAAGTAGCGTAGATTTACCAACGCCCGGACTTCCACCAATTAGATATAACCCACCTCTAACAATGCCACCACCAAGAACAATATCTAATTCACTTTGAGTAGAGCTAAATTTTTCTAAAACCTCCTCTTGTATTTGAGTGATAGGCAATGCTTTTTTTATACCACTTGTTTTATTAACACCTTGTTGCAAGTAACCTATTTGTTCTTTTTTTAATTCAACAAAGCCTTCCCATTCATTGCAATTTGGGCATTTACCAAGCCATTTGCTACTTTGCCAACCACAATATTGACATTCATATAAGCTTTGATTTTTTGCTTTTATCTTACTCAACTGTTACACTCTTTGCTAAATTTCGTGGCATATCCACATCATTATTTAATCTAACTGCAATTTCAAGGGCTAATAATTGCAAGATAACCATCATAGAAAAAAATTCTTCCATATAGCTTTCATATTTTGGTATTTTAACAATATCATCTGCTAATTCAAAGTCAAGCGGGGTAATAGCACAAATTGTAGAATCTCTTGCTATAAGCTCTTCTACATTGCTTTTATTTTTTTCATATAAAAGATTTTTTGGCATTAATGCAAGTGTAAAAAGCTCACTATCAGCAAGGGCTATTGGTCCATGCTTCATCTCTCCACTTGGATAACCCTCTGCATGCAAATAGCTAATCTCTTTAAGTTTCAAAGCACCTTCAAGGGCTAAGGGATAAAATATATCTCTACCTATAAAGAAAAATCCATGTCCATGTAAATATCGCTTTGATAATCTTTTTATCTTTTCATGCAAACTAGATTCTATATGAGTAGCTTTTATTGTATTTAACATTGCTTTTGTTTCACTATTTAAACCTATAGAATCTATTTTACCTCTTTTTTGCCCTAACAATACAGAAAATATCCACAAAACCATTACTTGTGTTGCAAATGCCTTTGTACTTGCTACTCCTTTTTCTGTTCCCGCACGAGTAAGCAAACAATAATTTGCTAATCTAACCATTGAGCTATTATCTACATTGCATATTACAAGAGTTATTAATCCTTTGTCTTTTGCTAATTTTAATGCTTGTAATGTATCAGCAGTTTCACCACTTTGTGAAATAACTATAAATAATTCATCTTTTTCAAGCATAGGTTTTGCATATCTAAATTCACTTGCAATATGTATAGTAGTTCTTATACAGGCTTTTCTCTCTAATAAATACTTACCAACCAATGCACTATGATAACTTGTGCCACAAGCACAAATTGCTATGCTTTTAAATCTAGTGAAAAAATCGCTAGGGAGTTCATCTAGCATAACATTACCTAAGCTAACCCTACCCATCATTGTGTCAAGCAAAACTCTCTCTTGCTCATATATTTCTTTTTCCATAAAATATTTAAATCCATCTTTTTGTGCAGATTCTTTACTTGCATTAAATGGCTTAATATTTGTTAGTTTATCTGTTTCCCCCAATGCTATACTACCATATACACCATCATCTAAATATGTAACACTATCAACAAGTCCAACAAGTGCAGCATCGCTACTTGCAAAGAATATCTCATTATCTTTTTGTTTAGAATCAAAGCCTATAAGCAATGGTGAATATTGTTTTGCATAAAAGATTCTATTTGGCTCAAGCTTTGTAATCAACAATATAGCATAAGAACCATGTAATCTTTTAATTGTAGATTCAAATGCATCTTGTATAGATAAATCTTTGGTGTAACTCTCAAAAAGGTGTATAATCACTTCTGTATCTGTTTGACTTTGGAATACTATACCCTTATCTTGCAATTCATTTTTTAATTCTTTGTAATTCTCAATTATTCCATTATGTATAACTGCACTATATTTTCCTATATGTGGATGTGCATTTGTTTCTGTTGGTTTGCCATGTGTAGCCCATCTTGTATGCCCAATAGCAAGACCATAAGATTTAAAACATTTATTTTCTAATGTAGATTCTAAATTTTTTAGTTTTCCAACTGCACGAAAAATGCTTAAATTATCGCTTTGCAACACAGCAATACCAGAGCTATCATATCCCCTATATTCTAACTCTCTTAAACCATCAATAATAATCTCTTTCTTATCCTTATTCCCAATATATCCAACAATACCGCACATAAACACCTCTTAATTTAAAATTTAACCAAAAAATTAAATTATTTATTAATAAGACTCTAAAATATAAAGTAAAAACTAACTTTATTTATTTAAATCCTTAAACTATGCAAATTTGCTATTCTAGCAAAAAAATGCAAATTTAAGCTATGCCAAAAATATGATAAACATTCAAAACTATAAGCAACAAATAACTAAAAATATAATATAAATAAAATCATTTTTAAGATAAGCTATAATAATTTTGCAAATATTGCAATAGAGTTACAAAAACACTATATCACATGAATCTCATATAATTATCATAGATTATATTTGATACATTACACTATAAATCATCAAATAAAAACTTAAATTAAAATGATTACCACAATAAAACATGAGTATTTTGCTAAATAAATGATTATAAAACAATGCAATCTTTTTGTTGATTATTCAATATTTATTATTTATTGTAATATAGTTCTCTCGCCTTTATGATTTGGTGCAGATAGAAATCCTTCTTGCTCTAGTGCCTCCACTAATGACGCAGCCTTGTTATATCCTATGCTTAACTTTCTTTGTAAATTGCTAATTGAAGTTTTATTGTCTTTTAGCATTACCTCTTTTGCCTCATCTAAAAGCCCACCTTCGCCCACAAACTTATCACCCATGCTTATCCCAACTTTGCTTTCCATTAAAAAGCTATCATCATATTTAGGCTCTCTTTGTGCTTTTATAAAATCTACTATATTCTCTACTTCCTGTTCGCTTACCCATGGGGCATGTATTCTTATTAAGCCATTTGTTGTTGTGAAAAGTCCATCACCATTTCCAAGCAACTCTTCTGCACCAGAATCATCTAATATAACCTTTGAATCTACTCTACTACCAACCCTATAGCTAATCCTTGATGGTAGGTTTGCCTTAATATGCCCAGTTACAACATTAACGCTACTTCTTTGTGTAGCAATGATTAAGTGCATTCCAGCAGCCCTACCCATTTGTGCTATCCTTGCTATAAAGGCTTCTGCTTCCTTGCCTCCTGTGATCATTAAATCTGCTAATTCATCAATAATTATTACAAAATTTGGCATTTTATCTTCAACTTTTTCATTATAAGAAATTATATTTTTTGCTTTTATTTGAGAAAATGCCTCATATCGTTTATCCATTTCAATTGTTGCCGCTTGCAATGCCTTTATAGCTTTATTTGGTGCATTTATTATAGGTGTTATTAAATGTGGTAAATCCTCATATGGTGCAAACTCTACTTGTTTTGGATCTATCATCATAAGCTTTAATTCATCAGGATTATTGCGATACAGCAAAGATAAAATTATAGCATTTACTCCTACAGACTTACCACTCCCTGTTGTACCCGCCACAAGTAAATGAGGTAATTTTGCAAGATTTGCTACAATCGGATTACCACTAATATCCTTGCCTAATGCGATTGTAAGTGAATCTTGTGATTGTAAAAATTCTTTTGATTGTAAAATCTCTCTTAAATATATTGTCTCTACTTGGCTATTTGGAATCTCAATACCTATCACATCTTTTCCGGGGATTGGTGCTTGAATCCTTATACTTTTTGCCTTTAAACCCAATGCTAAATCATTTCTATGGCTTAGAATCTTTGAAACCTTTACATTTGTTTCTGGTCTAAATTCAAAGGTAGTTACAACAGGTCCTGTAAGCGTGTCAATAATATCACCATGAATTTTATGAGCATTTAATATTTGTAGCATTTTTTGTATTTTTATATCTAATTCAGAATCTTGTATGCTATCTTGATATATTGGTTCTTGTAATAATTTTAATTGAGGCAAAATAAAGGGCTGTTGTTGTGTAAGTGGATTACTAGATTCCATAGTTATTTCTTTTGAATCATCTCTGTTGGTTTCATTTATATCTATGTCATTTTGATTCGTATTTTTTACCTCATGCTTATTTGCATTAAATGTATATGTTGATGAACTATTTATTGTTACTTCACTATCTTTGTAGGAAGTATTATTTTCTCCTGCATTTAGTTTTGTTTGCCTATTTACATTTATAGTTTGCACATCATATTTTGGTTGCACTTGTGTTTTTGGCTCTATGTATGTAAAATTATTTGCATTAAAATTCGGATAATCCATATCATTCGTACTTAATGAAGAAATATTGGTTACATAAGGTTTGTATTCCATAATATTATTATGCTTATTTTGTGTATGCGGTATTTGAATCTCCTTTATATTTATAGAATCAGATTGATTATTATGTAAATTTTGTTGCTTTTCATTTGTTGCTATATCTACTTTAGAATCTACTTGTTTTTGCATATTGCTATCTATTTGCGTTATATATGATGTATTTGTATCTACTTTAGATT
>JARHYT010000001.1 GCA_029264775.1 Helicobacter sp.
GTATTTGAGCTTTTTGTTAATGTTTGCACTGCATTCTCTAAATCTTTTGATTTAGATTCTAATTCTTTTGCAAAGTCTTGACTTGTTTGTAACATTTTTCTTATTTCTTCACCTAAAGTATTTGTTACAACTTCTACTCTACCACTTGCATCTTTTATTTCTGTTGTGAAGTCTAATTTTGTATAGCTATCAAATACTCTTGTAATCTCATTTAAATCTTTACCTATCTTTTGTTGCAAGCTATTAAGCATATGATTTAATACTTCTTTTAATTCATTTAATTGTGGATTATGTGGTGTTTCTGTAATCCTTGCACTTAAATCACCTGCTTCTATTGTTTTTGTTGTAAGCACTAATTGTGCTACAACTTTAGAATCTTGTTCTAGTCCTATTTTTGTTTTTTCTATATTATCATTGATAGCTTGTGCCATTGTGCCAAACTCATCTTTTGATTTTATATTGATTTTTTGTGCTGTTTTTGTTTCATGGTTAAGGAATTTAAAGAAATTAGTTAATCCATGAGATATACTATCAAGTGGCTTTAAGAATATATTTATAAGAATATAGATTACTATGCTTACAAGTGCTGCAAAACCTAAGCCAATGAGTAATTGTATCAAACCTGCTTTTTTAATTGGGTCTTCTATATTTGCAAGTGGCTCAAAGCTACAAAGTGTATAGGTAGCAAACTTCTTATCACTTGAGGTTTTACATTGAGTCATCTTTCTTACTCCATTATCTTCAACTTCTATTGGATAAAAGTCTGGAGTTTCTGCTGACATTTGGGCTATTTTCTTAAATAATGGGGTTTCTTTCATAATCACACTTGTATCTGTAGCAACATAGGGGATACCGCTATCATCAAGCACAAACATATGGGTTTTATTCTTTTCTCTTAAAAAATCAAAATATGCTTGTAATTTACTTAAGAGTATATCTATGCCAACAACGCCTATTAATTTATTATCTCTATATATTGGCACAGCATAAGTCATACTAGGCTCACCTGTTACAGAATCTGTATAGACACTTGATTGGAAAAATCCTTTATTCTTTACTGCTCCAATATACCAAGTTCTTTGCGTAACATCAAAGCCCGAAGTATCATAATTACCACCACGAATTCCGTATGGTTTATTACTTTTTGCTACAACATCGTTAAATTCAATAATCACACCACTTGGGAGTCCTATAAAACTAGCTAACATGTTTGTTGAATCTTTATGTGTTTGCAGTAAGCTTCCTATGTTTTTAATTATTTGTTCTTCACTCTCAAATGCACTTGATGGCATTTTATTAATAGCTTTAGCTAAGCCTTCTATCGCAGCTGCTGCATAATAATTAACATCTTCTATAATCACATCAACAACTCTAAGTTCATCAGCTTGTGCTGACATTGTATCATCCATAGAGCTACTTCTTTGCATAGCCATAGAAATAATGCTTAAAACCACAATACCTAAAAGTATCACTGCACTTGCAATAAGTGATACTTTTGTTTTTATATTCATTTTCATATTTAATCCCTTAAATAGACTTTGCTAAAAATAGTAAATTATTATAGTAAAGCAAAATAGATTCTCAATATTACATGAAGTCAATAAAAAAAGCAATATTGCATTAATATAATGCAGGGTAATTGTATTATTTTGTAAATAATATGTTACAAAATAATACAATTTTAGCTTTGTATAATACACTAACAAAAACAACTATTGTTTTATTTTATAATAAATTTTTTTAATATTTTCATATACTTTTATTTTAAACAACAAACACTAATCACATGGATTAAAAATATACAACCATACAGCTACATTGCAAATAATAACTAAAAAATTTATTAATAACACATTATAATTCTATTGTTTTCTCTAGTCCAAATGCACAATCAAGTATTGTTTGTTCATCAAATGCCCTGCCTATTAATTGCATACCAATTGGCAATGGTTTTTTGATAACAGGTAAGCTAATAGAGGGAAGTCCAGCAAGATTCACACCTATTGTATATATATCGCTTAGGTACATTTCAAGTGAGCTTTTTGTTGCATTAAATGATGGTGCAACACTTGGTGCAACAGGCAATAATATTACATCGCAATCTTCAAATATTTCATTGTATTGTTGTGTTATTAATTGTCTAACTTTTTGTGCTTTTAGATAATAGGCATCGTAATATCCGCTACTAAGTACAAATGAACCAAGCAAAATACGCTTTTTAACTTCATCTCCAAATTGAGAGCGGGTATGAAAATATAAATCCTGTAGGTTTTCACCCTCTATTCTATTGCCATATCTCACACCATCAAAACGAGCTAAATTCGCACTTGCTTCTGCCATTGCTATTATGTAGTATGAGCTAATGTGATAATTTGTATCAAGCATTTCTTTTTTTATTATTGTGTGTCCATTTTTTTCCATTACTTTTATTGTGTGTTCATAGGCATTTTGTACTTCTTTGCTTGCATCTTTAAGAAAATTTTCTATGATTGCAATCTTAAGCACCCTATTGCTATCTAACTTATCAAATGTCTTTGTTGATTCTAAATTGGCACAAGTAGAATCTTTATCACATTTTCCACTAATAATATCTAGCAATATACTTGCATCTTCTACATTTTGTGTTATAGGACCAATCTGTTCTAAGCTTGAACTATATGCCACCAAACCATATCTTGAGACTCTACCATAAGTGGGTTTTAATCCGACTACACCACAATAGCTTGCTGGCTGTCTAATACTGCCACCCGTATCACTTCCTAAACTTGCAATAGCGAGTTTAGCGCTGACAGCCGCCGCACTTCCACCACTTGAACCGCCCGGTACCAAACTCGTATTGCATGGATTTTTAGTGCGACCATAACAACTTTTTTCTGTTGTGCTACCCATACCAAATTCATCCATATTGGCTCTACCAAACGCACACATATTAGATTTTAATAGTTTTTCTATAGCAGTAGCATTATACGGAGATATAAAGCCTTTTAAAATTTTACTAGCACAGGTTACTTCACTATCTTTTACACATATATTATCTTTTATAAGTATTGGAATTTTACCTTTATTTTCTTCGCTTATTTCAGGTGTTACAATGTATGCGTTAAGCTCCTTCTGCTGTTGTATATCTTTTATCATTTGTTGTTTTATTTCTTCAATTTCCCCGACACTAAGCGACATAGCCTTTTTCAATGTAATCATAATTAATCCTTAAACATTTTAAAAGAGCAAATTATAACAAAAATTTAGAAATACTTTTATTGCTATAACCCCTATACAGATTCCATCAATTCAATATTTGGTTTTAGATATGCTTTATTAATTTTATATAAGTCTAAAAAATACTTTTATTTTAATATTTATTTGGATTAAGCATTAAATTATATACCAACCAAAAGTAGCAAGATATATGATATAATGGAATAAGAATTTTGTAGTTATATCAAGAGGAAATTTGTGCAAAAAACGATAGATTTTGTATTTATTATTGCTAGTGTATTAATCGCTATTGCCATCTTTTATTCTGTTTTGAGACAATGGGAGTATGGAAAAAAGCGTATAAAATATAGCCTAGTTTTTATATTTATGTTATGTGGCTTTGGTGTTTGTTATCATGCTTGCAAACAAAGTTTATTTCATGCAAAGGTAGTGGAATTTCAAAAAGCATTTAAAAATAATGAAACTATTATATGTTTCAATAATCAAGAAGAGTTTCATGTGCATAGAACCACTTTTGTTTATTTTCCCGATTTATTTTCATTTGTAGGTAAAGATGGATTAAAGGGCGTAAATATCCCTATCTCAAGTTGCAATCAACATATTGTTACACATGATTCTGAAATCCTTAACGATTAAAAGAGTAGTAATGGCTAAAAAAAATGTTAAACAGAAAACAAAAACTTTTACAAAAAGAGCTATACAGAATCTAGCAGGCAACAAACAATCACATGCTTTGCAATATCACAGGCAAACTATAGTTAAACTTGGTTTGCAAGAGTTTTTTCAAAAATTTATCGATTATTTTTCAAGATGTTTTCATAAAAAAGAGCGACATATTATTGCTTTAGATTCCATAAATAACACAAAAGACTCATTTTTTAATGATGATATATTACATTATGTATTACATATACCTTCAACGCACAAAATGCAGTCTTTGATACAAGCCCTAGATTCTGAAATAGCAAAATCAATTAAGTTTCCAAAAGTACATATTCTAGACAAAGAACTTATCGTTCTTGCAAAAAATGGAATCTTGCGTTTGTATGATATATTCGCATTTATGCAAATGGTAAAATTCTTTTATGACTTTTGCAATCAAGATAATGTAATTGATGAATATTTAAATCAATATTTAAGTAAATTTACATTTCCACAAGAAATTTTGGATTTAGTCCAAACATTTGATTTTAACATAAAAATTCATTCTACTGAAATAAATTCTTATTCATTAGAATCTAACATTAAAAATTATATTAAAAAAGATGCTGACAAAGAGCTATATTCATATTGTATGGCATTAGAAAGTAAGCACAAAGAAAGACAAGAATTGCTTTATAAAACACTTCAACTAAGCAATATACAAGATTATTTAGTAGATAAACAAATACATTTTTTTGAAGGCAATCAAACACTGCTTGTTCGCCCGGGATATTCTAATGTGATACATGCAAGGGTAAGTGGTAGATCTGCAAATGGATTTTTCTATATTATTCCTTTTAGTCTAGATTCACTAGATAGACAAATCAATGTTATAGAGGATAAAATAGAAGAAAGATTATTTATACTAGCAAAGCAATATAGCAAGATCTTAAATAAACATATACATTTTTTGCGATTTATTAATACAGAGTATGAATTTATGGATAAAGCATTAGCAAGGGTTAGATTTGCAAAGGATTTAAACCTTAATTTTATTTTTACAAGCGATTGTAATAATATATTATTGCGTGATTATTCCCACCCTAGCATTAAAAAACCCATACCTTTTTCTATTAATTTTTCTAAAAATCTATTGATGATAACAGGCGTAAATGCGGGCGGAAAAACAATGCTATTAAAAAGCATTTTGAGTGCATTACTTTGTGCAAGATTGCTTATCCCAATGAAAATTAATGCAAATTCAAAACTACCATTTATAAAGAATATTCATATTATTGCACAAGATCCGCAGGATTCTCACAATGACATATCTACATTTTCAGGTAGAATCAAAGAAATTAGCTGTTTTTTAAATGAAAGAGAATTAATGTTGGGCATTGATGAAATAGAGATTGGAACTGATGCTAGTGAAGCTGCAAGTTTATATAAAGTCATTTTAAACCAATTACTAAAAAATGGAGCAAAAATAATTGTAACTACGCACCACAAGCATTTAGCATCTCTAATGGCAGATAATCCGCATACACAGCTTGTTGCGGCAATATATGATTATGTGCTTGCAAAACCTACATTTGAATTTATAGATGGTGTCGGAAAGAGTTATGCAATGGAGTGTGCAAGTCATTATGGAATCCCACAAGATTTAATCACTGAAGCAAAAAAAGTTCATGGAGATGAGGCAAATAAGCTTGAGAGATTAATTGAGGAATCAAGCTATCAAATTACAAAAAATAAACAAGATTCGCTAAAGTTAAACAAACTAATACAAGAGCAAGAAAGTAAAAATAAAGAATTAGATGAAATGAAAAAGCATTTGAAACAAGAATTTGAAAAACAAAGCCTTGATTTAAAACGACATTATAATGAAGCAATAAAAGAAATAAAAATGCTTGCTAAACAATCACAAAAAAATTTACAAGCACTTGAAGGTGATAAAATTTCACAAGATATACAAACAACCACAAAAAATATTCATAGGCTTTTAAATAAGACACACAAAAATCAATCAGAAACACCACAAATTAAAATAGAATCCAATGTAAGCTTTAAAGTAGGTGATTATGTAAAACATAGAAATAAGTTTGCACAAGTAATAGAAGCTAATAAAAATGAATATACAATAGAGTTTAACAATGGTGTTAAGATAAAGGCAATTAAGGCTATTGATTTAGTAAAAGTAAATAAGCCGCAGTATGAATCTAAGGCATATACATTGCAGGCAGATATTAAGGCAAACACAACACTAGATCTGCATGGCTACACGAAAGAGGAAGCAATAGAAGCCGTTGAGCTATTCTTAAATCAAGCTATTATGGCGGGATTTAAAGAAGTATTAATAATTCATGGCATGGGAAGTGGTGCTCTAAGACGAACAATAGATAATTTTTTGAATGAATGTGATTATATAAGTGGTTATACGCAAGCGTCAATAAAAAGAGGGGGAATGAGTGCTAAAACCGTGTATTTAAAATAACTATAATTTTAAATATGTGCAAAACTAATGCAAAAGCACATAGTATCTCTAACTACTAATATAACAATATTTAACATGTTGTTAATACTAGAACAAGTAAATATTAAAAACATGTGCCAAAAAAAACTTTATAATGTGTATAAAAGTAATGAGGATAACATTTTTCAATAATTTAATTTGCATATAAGTTGCATTTTTTCTAAATTCACACTATATTAAAGGTTGCTTTGCTTGAATTGTATTTTAAAGGAGGCGATATGCAAAATATCGATAATGATAAGGAATTTTCACAAAGAATTTTCAAACCAAATCGTGAGTTTGCCAAAACAACACGCATTAAAAATATGTGTGAATACGAAGATTTGTGTTATGAGGCAAATGATGATTATGAGAAGTTTTGGGGTAATTTAGCCAAAGATAAAATATCTTGGTTTGAACCATTTAAACGCGTATTGAATGCAGATAACGAGCCATTTTATAAATGGTTTGAGGGCGGAAAATTAAATGTATCTTATCAATGTGTTGATAGACATCTAAAAGACAAAAAAAACAAGGTAGCAATCATTTTTGAAGGCGAAATGGGTGATTATAAAGTTATCACATACAGAAAACTTTATACAGAGGTTAATAAAACTGCAAATCTGTTAAAAAATCATTTTGATATTAAAAAAGGCGATAGAGTAGTACTTTACATGCCTATGATTCCAGAGGTTGCATTTATAATGCTTGCATGTGCTAGAATCGGTGCAATTCATAGTGTTGTATTTGGTGGGTTTAGTCCAGAAGCCCTAAGAGATAGGATACAGGATGCACAAGCAAAATTGGTAGTTACTGCTGATGGTGCTTTTAGAAAAGGCAAGCCGTATATGTTAAAACCAGCAGTTGATAAGGCTTTAGAAAACAATGTTTGTCCTAGTGTAAAGAAGGTTTTAGTTGTAACAAGGAATAATGAAGATATTGAATATGTGCGTGGCAGGGATTATTCATATAGCGAGATGGTTTCTCATGAAAGCAGTGTTTTTGAACCAGAACCTATGGATTCAGAAGATACTTTATTTTTGCTTTATACAAGTGGTAGCACAGGCAAACCAAAAGGTGTTCAACATGGCAGTGCAGGATATATATTGCATGCACAATTAACTATGGAATGGGTTTTTGATATTAAAGATTCCGATAATTTTTGGTGTACTGCTGATGTGGGTTGGATTACAGGGCATACATATTTAATATATGGTCCTTTAGCATGCGGTGCTACAACTATCATATATGAAGGAACTCTTGCCTATCCAAACTATGGTAGATGGTGGCAAATGATAGAAGAATACAAGGTAGATAAATTTTATACCTCACCAACCGCCATTCGCATGCTACATTCACATGCAGAAAATGAACCAAAAAATTATGATTTGAGTTCTTTAAAAATTTTAGGAACGGTTGGCGAGCCCATTAATCCTACGGCTTGGAAATGGTTTTATGAAACAATTGGTGGCGGTAAATGCCCCATAGTAGATACATGGTGGCAAACAGAAACAGGTGGGAATATGATCACACCATTGCCCGGTGCTACTCCTATTCGTCCCGGTTGTGCTACCCTGCCCTTACCCGGCATTATAGCTGAAGTATTGCATGAAGATGGCGTGCAAGTAGAACCCGGAGAGCAAGGTTTATTGTGTATTACCAAACCATGGCCCTCTATGATCCGTGGCATATGGGGAGATGAAAAGAGGTATAAAGAGAGTTATTTTTCTCAAGTTAAAAAAGATGGCAAATTCGTATATTTTTCTGGTGATGGTGCAATAATTGATGAAAAAGGATACATAACTATTACGGGTAGGACAGATGATGTTGTGAATGTGAGCGGACATAGAATTGGAACAGCAGAGATAGAATCTGCTATAGCTAAACATCCAAGTGTTGCAGAAAGTGCATGTGTTAGCAGACTTGATTCGATTACAGGCGAAAGCTTATTTGCATACATTGTGCTACATGAAGGCGTAACAGACAACGCCGCAGAAGAATTAGAAATCATGAAAGAAGTTAATAGAATCTTAAGCAAAGAAATAGGTAATATTGCAAAGCTTGGAGCGGCATTGTTTGTGCCTAATCTCCCAAAAACTCGTAGCGGTAAAATTATGCGTAGAATTTTAAAAGCAATAGCAAGAGGTGAAAAAATAACACAAGATATTAGCACGCTTGAAGATCCCCAAATAGTTCAACAAATTATTGATATTGCTAATTCTTAAAGAAATATATTGCTAAATTTGTTAGTGATCAGGAAAGGTATTTAATGTGAATAATAATTTACAAGAAGAATTACAAAAAGCTATAGAATGTTCGGCTTTAGAAGTTGTTATAGAAGCATTGCGTAATGGTGCGAAAGTTACTGAAGATGATTTAAATAAGGCTGAAGGTCGTTTTCAAGATTTAGCAATGGAGTATTGGGATGACTCTGCTGTATATGCTGGGAGAGATGCATATGATTCTGATGAATACATGATCTACAGAATAGCAAAAGGTTGCTTCAGTGGAATAAATATTGATGCTGTATTAGAAAGCATATTTAACCCCAAAGCACCTAAACACAAAGGTAGAATCATCACTCCAAAAAGCAAAACTGAATTAAGAAGACTTATAAAAGATAAAAATCAAAATTTAGGAGAGATTGATGTAAGCCAAATAAAAGATTTTTCAATGCTTTTTTCTAATTTAAAGAGAAAAGAGTTTAACGGGATAGAAAGCTGGGATACAAGCCATGTAGAAAATATGAGCGGTATGTTTTATAAATTTAATTTTAAGGGAATGCAAGCTCACCACCCACTTTATAAATGGCTTCATAACTTAAACACTACAAATGTAACAAATATGGCATATATGTTTGCAGATTCTGAATATTTTGTTGGTGATTTAAACAATTGGGATGTATCAAATGTGGAGAATATGAACTTTATGTTTTATGATGCACTTGGTGCTAACCCAATGGTAAGTGCATGGAATGTATCAAATGTGAAATATATGTTTAAAATGTTTGAATCTGCAGAAAGCTTTAATCAAGATATATCTAATTGGGATACTTCCAATGTGGTATGTATGATGGATATGTTTGCCTATGCATCTAGTTTTAGACAAAATATAGACAACTGGAATGTAGATAGCATAAATACAAATTTTTTAGCACACCTTGATAACAAGGGCGATCCATATCAAATCAAAAATTATCCTGACAAAAAAATAGAAGAGATATTTCACAACAAAACAAGTTTGACTGGATATAAAATGTATAATTGCCCTACAAAACCTGTGTGGCTTAAACCTATTGAAAAAGAGAATGGCAAATATAGACCCAAAAATAAACTACAATTAACGCTTCTTGCTAGAGATACTAATATAGCATTGGCAGATATTGATATTTCCGCTGTAAAAGACTTATCTCACTTATTTGCAGCATGCCCGAGAGATTATTCTGGTATTGAAACATGGGATACAAGTAATGTAGAAGATATGAGTTTTATATTTGCTTCTACGAAAAAAAATATTCATGATATATCACAATGGGATGTATCTAAGGTAAAAAATATGGCTGCTATGTTTTATAAAACAGAAAAGTTTAATCAAGATATATCTAACTGGGATGTATCCAATGTAGAAAATATGGGCAGTATGTTTAAAAATGCAAAAAGGTTTAATCAGGATATAGGAAAATGGGATGTATCCAATGTAGAAAATATGGGCGGTATGTTTGATGGTGCAAAAAATTTTAATCAAGATATATCTAGCTGGGATGTATCAAAAGTAGAAAATATGAACGGTATGTTTTATGGTGCAGAAAAGTTTAATCAAGATATATCTAGCTGGAATGTGTCAAAGGTAAAAAATATGAGAAGTATGTTTAATACTGCAATAAGCTTTAATCAAAATATATCAGATTGGAATATATCAAAAGTAGTGGATATGAGCGGTATGTTTAATGGTGCAGAAAATTTTAATCAAGATATATCTAGCTGGAATGTGTCAAAGGTAAAATATATGAGTTATATGTTTCAAAATGCAAAAAGTTTTAATCAAGATATATCTAGCTGGAATGTCTCAAAGGTAAAAAATATGAGTTATATGTTTGCAGGTGCAAAAAGTTTTAATCAAGATATAGGAAAATGGGATGTATCAAATGTAAAAAATATGGAAAGTATGTTTAATGCTGCAATAAGCTTTAATCAAAATATATCAGATTGGAATACATCAAAAGTAGTGGATATGAGACTTATGTTTGCCGCGGCTATTAATTTTAATCAAGATTTAAGCAAATGGAATGTATCAAATGTGAAAAATATGAATGGTATGTTTAATAAAGCATTCAATTTTAATCAAGATATAGGAAAATGGAATGTATCAAAAGTTAAATATATGGTTTATATGTTTAATGAAGCAAGAGAGTTTAATCAAGATATATCTAACTGGGATGTATCAAATGTAGAAAGTATGGGCGATATGTTTCAATATTCCCCATTAGCAAAAAAACCGCCTAAGTGGTATAAACAAGATAAGTGGTTTAAACAAAATAAGTGGTTAAGAAGAAGTAAACAATAAAGGAGAAAGCAATGTCAAATAATATTATTAAATATAGTCCATCTACAAGAGAAGAATTACAAAAACTTGTTGAAAATGAAAATATTCATTTAGGTGAAATAGATGTAAGCAAAATAACAAATATGAATTATTTATTTATCAATAGCGAGCGTGAAGATTTTAGTGGTATAGAAAATTGGGATGTGTCTAATGTAACAACTATGGCACATACCTTCCGTGGTGCAAAACATTTTAACCATGATATAAGTTCGTGGAATGTTTCTAATGTGAAATCTATGGAAAAAATGTTTTCAAAAGCAAAACAATTTAATCAGGATATAGGCAAATGGGATGTATCTAATGTTGAAAATATGAAATATATGTTTTTTAATGCTAGTAAGTTTAATCAAAATATAGGCGATTGGAATATATCAAAAGTTAAAACAATAACTGGTATGTTTAATAAAGCATTCAATTTTAATCAAGATATAAGCCGCTGGGATATATCAAAGGTAAAAAAAATGAATAGTATGTTTGAGGGAGCTATAAGTTTTAATCAGGATATATCAAGCTAGAATACTTCTAAAGTTGTATCTATGGCACAAATTTTTGATTATGCAAAAAGTTTTAACCAAAATATAGATAAATGGAATGTAGAAAATATTAATAAAAATTTTTCACTTGATGATTTAGATGAAGAATATAAATTAAAGCAATATTGTAAAGACAATGAGATATCAAAAATGTTTTGGTATGATACAAATGACTATTTAGAATATAAACCATTTAAAAACTGCCCTACTCAACCTTTATGGCTTAAACCATGTGAAAAAGAAAATGGCAAATATAAACCAAAAAATAAATTACAACCAATAGTGCTTGTAAGGAATAAAGACATATCATTAAAAGATATTGATATTAGTAATATTAATAATTTATCTTCCTTATTTATGGCATTTGATAGAGATTATGCTGGTATTGAAACATGGAACACAAGTCATATAAAAAATATGAGCTTTATGTTTGCTAATACAAAAAATTTTAATCATGATATTTCCTGCTGGAATACATCAAATGTGGAAGATATGAGCTATATGTTTTATAATGGAAATAAATTTAACCAAGACATTGGCAAATGGGATATATCTAAAGTAAAAAATATAAGTTATATGTTTTATAGTGCTTGCAACTTTAACCAAAATATTGGTATTTGGGATATATCTAAAGTTACAAATATGTGCTATATATTCCAAGATGCAGTAAAATATAGCTATAGTTTAAATAGCTAGAATATGGCTAGTCTTAAGCATGCAGAAGGAATATTTACAGATACAGATAAACTAAAAAATACAGATATTATTCCTTTTTCAGGATTTTATACTAGTGGATCGTGTAGCATAAGAAAAGCATAACAATTGTATAAAATATGCACTATTTTTGCATATTTTATACAAACATATAACTTCTACAATATTAAGAAAGATTAAAGTATCCTAATAGAAAAATGAATTATAAATATTAGCTTCTCTTAGTTATATTTATGATTTTAGAGTTAATGAAAAATAGTTAAATAGATAATACAATGCTGCTATATAAAATACACAACAAACCAATGCTTTATTGAGAGTAATGATAAAATATGAATAGTAAAATACAAATTGAATGGATGTAAGTTTTTATAGTTCGCATGTAGGCAATTATAGCGGTATTATAAATTACTCATAATCTTATATTACACTTTCTATTGCTTGAGGGCTTATATAAAAGGGTTGGATTGCAATAAAGACGCATATGTTTGCAGTAAAAAGATGCCAATCTAAAAAGCAATATTAAGTAATATAATCAATTGAATATATGCAATAATATAAAGATATGGCGATAACAGATAAAGATTCTATTAAAAAAGAGAAAAAAATTAAAAAATAATTATAATGCATAATATATCAATATAATCTTATTATCTTTAAGCTATAGTAAAGGCAATAAGGCAAATAAATTTTATAACTTTTTGGTTATTATAAACTATATTTCTTTTACATAGGTTATTATTAAATAGAGTATTATATATTCATCCTCTATCATTTTACATACTAAAATAGCAAGGTATTAAAGGATATAACACCTTGAGAAACTAAACACTTCTTTAACTTAAAAAATATAAACATTCTTAATCACATATGCCATTTCTCTTTCATTATTATTGTGTAATGCTGCAGCAAGCTTTAATCCTCCCATATGAAAATAAATACTAAAAAATATTTATTTCTCATTTTTATATTACCTAAATCTTTGCATTATGCTATTCTATGCAATTATAGAAAATAAGAATCTGTTTTTATTGTGAGTAAAGCTTTTTTAGAAAACCATTGTTACTATTGAACAAGGTAATAGCTTTATTAAAACTGCTTATTGCAGATTCTATTTACATGTTACATAATTTGCTTATTTACTTTATAAAAAACTATCTCTTTTTATAGGATTTTTAATCAAATACATTTTTATCAGCATACAATGATGGGACACCCGCTTGGTTAAGCTCTTTATAGAAATCGCAACCTTTTTGCATACCAAGATCACATGCCTTTCCATAAAATTCTTTTGCAAGCGATAGATTATGTGTTAAGGCTCTGCCTTCTTGGTGTAAATTACCAAGCACAAAACATGCATCTGCATATTCTAATTTACATGATTTTTTATATAATGTTGCAGCTCTCTCATAATCTTGTCTTATACCCTTACCATGCTCATAAAAGCTTGCAAACATGAAACATGAAGAAGCATGTTTTTTACCACATGCTTTTTCAAAATATGGGATTGCCTGCATAAAATCTTCATTTTGTGTTTTTTGCATACCAAGAAAATAGCAACCTTTCATATCTTTTGCTTCGCATGCTTTTTCAAAATATGGGATTGCCTGCGTTATAGAATCTGCATACCATAAAATTTCACCTATTAGACCACATTCATTTTTTGCCTTGCATTGTTCATAAGTCTTTAATCCAATATCTATTAATATTTTACATGATTCTGCACTTTTATTAAGGCATTGCTGTGTATGGACTTCCCAAGATTCTGCACTAAAATTCTTTGGTTGTTGTGTGCGAATAGAATCCATTATATTTGCTAAGCAATATTGTAATTGCAATATATATGCCATAAAGAATATTAAACGCATAAAGCCACCATTTTGTAATTTTAAAGATCATATATAATTTTACACTATTTCTATATAAAATCAACTTAAAAATACAAAAGCTGTAATATTTAGTATATGTTTTATTGTGTAAAAAGATTATTGAAATAAAAGAATGTGCTTAGAGCTTATAAAAGAATAGCTAAACATTAAAATATAAAGTTTATAATCAGTTATCTTAATATCTGGAGCAATGTATGCGTTGGTTAAAATTTATTGGTATTGCAAGTATTGTGTTATGTTTGTTTGCTGGTGGGATTGTGTTTGATATTTTTGTGGTGCAGTATTTTACACATAAAAAAACATTAGAATCCGCACAAAACAATCAAACACAAATCACACAAGATATTCAGGTAACACAAGCAATAAAGCCTGATTTAGTGCAAATGGAGATGAGTGTAACAGAAAGTAATATGCTTTATAATACACCAACATTAGCAGAAAAACAACGCGAAAGTATTATGCAGAAATTAAATGCCATTATAAAACTAACACAAACACATAAAAATATTTGCAAATACAATCCATATGCCTTTGGACCACGTTCTTACGATAGATTGGCAGATACATCAAATCGTGGCTATATGGTCAATCTTCATATTAATTGTAAAATGCAGGAAGCAGATTCTAAAGATTATGAAGAATTTGTAGCACAATTAAAAAAGATTGTATATGAAGATGAATGGCTAGATTTTTCAATACGTGCATTTGAACTTCTTGCTTCAGATTCATTGCAAACCGCACAAGAAAAAATATTGCGTAAGCTCGCTATTCAGCAAGCACATACCCTAACAACTGAATACGATCAAAATCTTAATATGCAATGTGCTATTGCTTCCCTATCGTTTGGGCAAAATGCTAGGAAATATTATGCAAGTAGTGTTGCCACGACAATGCAAAATAGCCAGCAAACATTAGATTCTAATATCAATGTAAAGGCACTTATAACAGAAGCAACAGAAATTATTATGCCAATGAACGCACAATTACATATTGTATGCAAACCTTAAAAGTAGTAAGCACAGCAACAAAAGAATATTGCATAAGATTCTATGTTTATCGCAGATAAACATACAAATATACATAATGTATGAGCATTTTTTGGTTGTTTGTAATGCAATTCTATTCATAAATGTTTTAATAGATTGCCTAATTACAACAAGTCTTAATCTTTAAAGAGAATATTGTAGTTACTCCTCATTTAGTCTATCATGCTTTGCATTTATTTCCCATGCCTTTTTATCATAAATCCTTAAAAGTTCAATAACATCAAACTTATAAAAGCTATACTAGACTCTTTAATTCCTTATTGCTGTTATTCATAAAATCGCTATACGTGATATAGTTTTACTTGGTAATGCTAACCAATATAAGAAACATGTAGATTTATTTCTGGCTTGTACATCTTGAAGCACTGCATGGGTTAATATATTTTAGCAATATTAATTAGAATAACAACATACGAGTAAATTACATATAAAAATAAAGCTTTACCATATAAGAACATATCTCTACTAAGCAAATATAATAATCAATCCACTTGCTTGCGTGTATTGCGGTATTCTCCTATAATAACACCAAAAAGCGTTAAAACCACACCAATAATTCCATAGATTCCAAGACGTTCACCAAGCACCAACATAGCAACAATAATGGTAATAATAGGCGTAAGATAAACATAGATATTTGTCTTTACTGCCCCTATCAATAAAGTTGCTTTATTCCATAATACAAAACAAAATCCAGAGGCAAAAAATACAATAAAAATAAAATTAAGTGCAATTGTGGGTTGCAAAAAGATATGCCAATTTGGGCGAAAATCAAACATAAAAAAAGCTGGAATTAAAAATAAGATTCCATAAAAAATCATCTTTCTTGTAGCTATAATAATATCGTAATGCTTATTCATAATACCTACAATAGTAACAGAATATGCTCCCCAACCCATAGCTGCAACCAACGCAAGCATGTCTCCAAAAGGATTTATTCCAATAGCATCAGTATCACCAAAGCTCAATAAACTAATACCAATAATACAGAGTATAAAACCAATAAAAAAATTTTTATAAGGTTTTTCAATCTTTAACAGAAATGCAAAAATACCTGTAAAAAGAGGTGCAATAGCAATGATGATACTCACATTAGAAGCATAGGTTTGCTCCATTGCAAGATTAAGAAAAAGATTATAAATGCTAATACCACATAAGCCAGCAATAGCAAACATTAATTCTTCTTTAAATCTGACTTTTAAAAATTTAGGTTTTATAACAAATAACATAATATAGCCAAACACAAATTGTAAAATAAGTAATTCGAATGGAGATAAATATTCTAAAAGCACTTTAACAGAAACATAAAGCACAGACCAAAAAAATACACTCATAAATGCCAATATATGTCCATTTATTTTCTTCATAAATTTGCCTTAATCTAAATTTTGTAAAGTAGTTAGGTTTTGTGAGAATCTAGCAAGATATGTCCTTCCTAAATCAATACGATGGTAAATCCAACTCCATAATGCCCAAATATAATTTGCCATTAATGCACCTTCAATAACACCTTGAAATGTGATAGGTATTATTGCCCTTGCATTATAATATGTTAATACTTCATGTATGTGTTGTTTATTGAGTTGTAATTCTGCACTAAAATTACCAAACTCCCATTCAATACAACTAAAACCCGCATATTCAAAATCAATAAGTTTTATTTCGTTACCATTAAAAAGGATATTTGGTAACTGCAAATCTCTATGGCATAATACAGATGGTTTGCCATCAAGCTTTCTTGCTATATTGAGAATATATTTATGTTCTTGTGGTGTTGTAAGTGAGATATTTGCTAATTTTTCGTATTTTGCAATTTCATGAAGTAATTTTATCGGTTTATACTCTGCATGATCTTTGTGTAAAATACTATGCAATTTAAGTAATTTATCAACTATTTTATGCAGTACTTTTGTTGTTATCTGCTCCATCTCTAAATGTCTAAAATCATGTAAAAAATCACTCATCTTAATACCACTACCATAAAATTCGCTTTTGGGAGTAATATCTAAATGCTGCACTAGATTTAAAAGTGCTTGTTCGCCTTCACGATTTATAACATGTTCGGTGCCAATACCCGGAATTCTTATAACCTTTTGTTGGCTTTGGAATGTAATAAGATAATTAATATTTGTAATACCTGCTAAACGTATGGCTTTTTTATCATCAGCACATTGTAAAGCGATTTCCTCTGGAGTTAAAAGTTTATGATAGAGTGCATCAGCAAAACTATCAATCTCTGTATAAAGCATATCATAACAAAATGCATAATATTGCACAATATCCAAGCTCCTTAACACCGCATATTCCCAATATTCATCTTGTTGGCATTTTATTAATTCATTTTTAAAAATTGCAATATCTTGTTCATTATCAAAATATGCAATACCATCTCCATAGCCATTTGTAGCGTTAATATCAATATCTAAAATCTTACAATTCTCATCAACAATATATCCCCAAGCAGTTGTATTACTTGGAATTTTTTGTGCTAAAAATTGTGATACATTACTTTTAAAAAGTTTGCAAAAATCATGTGTAATATATAAATCACCATTTAGTATAATAGTGCCTTTTTGGATTTTATCTTTTACATATAAAAGTGATTGAGAACTATTACAAGAAGCATAAGCCTCAAAAACAACTTTTTCAAAATCTAGTATTTTTGCAAAATGATTAAAAAGATGGTGTTTATAGCCTGTTACAACAATAATATGCTTTACTCCTCCTTTACGCAAAACTTGGATCATATTTTCCAAGATACTTTTTCCTCTAATTTCTAAAAGAGGCTTTGGTTTATTTAATGTCATTGGAGTAAGTCTTGTGCCTTTACCCGCAGCTAAAATTATTGCATTCATACTCTATCCTTTTTATTGGTTTTCAATGCTTTGCATTTATTTCCCATGCCTTTTTATCATAAATATCATCGCCTTTAAAAGTATAAATAGCATTGATTTTAAAACTATTGTTATGCTGACTTTTTATTGTCCAACCTCCACCTAGTTGCATCGCACGCACTTCTCTTTCCGGCATCAATGCATTAAGTGTAATAGTATGTATGTTTGGACAACCATGTTGAATATGACTACAAAATAATGCTGGGATATCATAGTTTGTAATAATCCTTGAATCTTGACGCATAACTCCTTTTGCATGTAATGGTTTATAAAACAATGGAATATGTAAATTATAATTGATGGGTAAAAATTTACTTTGAGCTCCATGATCAGCGGTAATAAAAATCTCTGTATTATCATATACACCTAACTCTTGTAATCTTTTCAGCATCTGGGCTACTTGCTCCCATGCACATTTTTCACTATTATAATGCCCGTTTGGTAAGCTATAAAAAGCATCTTTTGGCGAGCCACTTTCTTGCGTAAATACACATGACTCATTAAGACTATAAGGATTATGTGTGAGACTATTATGGATAAATTTAAATGTTGGTTTTGTTGCGTAAGCAGTTGTTGCCTCCACTAATGCATTCATTTCAGCAATTGATTTTAAATCTCCTTTCCTCGAATTATATTGTGCAAAAAACCATCCACCTCCTTTATAGACATCAAGTCTAAACTGAAATGTTGAGATTCTAAACAAGCCATAAGAAATCAATTGTGCAACAGGAATTCTACTGGGAGTAAAACTTGGTAAATATTTTTTTATATATCTATTTTCTAAAAAAGGGGTTGAGAATAAAATATGATTAGGATTGTCAAGTAATGGATACAAATGGATATCATCTGTAGGATAATCAACAATACCAGAAGTTGCATATCCTGCCTTATTAAAAGCATTGAATATACCAGCATAACCTTTTGCTATTTCACTAGATAAATCGTTAGTTATATGCCGTTCATTAATATTTAAAGCAGTATAATATTCCCCACCAATAATGCTTGTAAGCGTAGGTAATGTCAAACCGCCAGAGCTTAAAGCATTTGTGAAGTCAATAAAACCTTGAAAAGAATCTTTAAGTTGTGTATTTTGTTGGAAAAGCTCATGCACAACATAACCATCAGAGCGATCTAAGATAAGCACTAAAATATTTATATTATTTTTAGAAAAATCAAGTAAGCCATTGGGTTGCAATGCTAAATTGTTTTGTTCTACCCTATGTGTATTTTGTGTAATCTTATGGGCATTACTCCTTTTTACAATATGCTCCATAGCTTCAACAAAAGGTATCATTGCACCAATGGTAAGTGCAATTATAAGAATCTTATTTGCATAAAGCATATATTTTTTAAACCATATTGCTAATGGAATAGCAAGGATAAGGCTAGTGGGTATCATTATGAAATCAATAATTTTTTGATTAGGGGTGA
>JARHYT010000096.1 GCA_029264775.1 Helicobacter sp.
AAAACTCGGAAGTTTCCCAGAAAGCTTATTCACTTGATGCCGTAGTAGCAACAACAACCAAAGAAACAGAAACCTATCAAAGTGGCTCAAATATAAATAGTAGAATGATTTCTTCTAGTCCAAGTGGCAATGGAGATATTACTTCAATCTTAAAAGCAATTCCAAATGTGCAATTTGACAACGCACAATTAAAAAGCACAACTCCCGGAGAAATAGATCCAGCAAATATTAGCATTAGTGGTGGGCTATTCTATCAAAATAACTTCCAAATAGATGGATTCAATATGAATAATGATTTAGATCCAAATGGAGGCAATATAAATGGACCCTATTCTATGGTTGGCAACAGAAGTCAAGGATTAGCAGTAGATACAAGCCTTTTAGAATCTATACAGGTGCAAGATTCTAATATCTCTGCTGCTTATGGTGGCTTTACAGGTGGAGTAGTAGAAGCAAATGTAAGAAAGCCTAGACACGATAAAAGCGGTTTATTTGGTTGGCATGGAAATATAAACTATCAATTTACAGGAGATAAACTCACACAATACCATATAGATCCATCTCAAGAACAAGATTTTATCACAAGTTTTAGTGAAAACTATCAACCACACTTTACAAAGCATTTAATAAGGGCTAATATTGAAGGCTATGCTACAGAGAATCTAGGCGTTATTGCTAGTTTTTCTACCACAAGAAGTTTTATACCGCTTAATTCTTACAATCCAGCGTTTAAGGGAACAGATACAGGTGGCACTCGAGAGCAACACCGCTATATTGATAACTACTATATAAAAACAAATTATAATCCAACAGAGAATCTAACAATAGAAGCAAATCTTGCTTATATGCCACAGGATAACACATATTATAACGCTTGGGCAAAAGATAGCTTTTTTAGCATTATAAGCGGGGGTGTACAAAGTGGCTTAAAGGTGCTTTATAATACAAATTTGGGATTACTAACCAATACATTTGGTTATTCACGCATGCAAAATTCAAAAAGAAGTGATAAAAATTACTTTATAAGCTGGCGTGGAAGTGATGACAAAAATTGGGCAATCAATGACTCAGACTTAGTAAGTGAAGGCGGATATGGTAATCTTGAACAATTGCAAAACGCATTTAATTACAAAATAGATATGAGTTTTGAACCTATAGATTTATTTCTTTCAAGCAATACCTTTCGCACAGGTTTTGAAGCCAACTATACAGATGTCTCATATAAAAGACTTAATAATATGTATACTTCTTTTTCGCAAGCAGGCATAGAAAGCGATATAACTTGCGGAAAAGATAGTATGTTTGATTTTGAAACTTGTTCTAACACAAAGCCTTTTAAGCCGTGGCAAAATAATAGTGGCAAGTACGAAGGCAAATATGGGCAATACCTAAATGAAATAACAGAAACAAGAGCTAGTGGGCTAGAGTTTGGTAACTTCTCCTATGGAATCTATGCAGAAGATTCTATAAATGTAGATTTTGATAAATATGGTAGTTTAAATGCTAGATTTGGTTTAAGACTTGATGGTGATAACTACATGGATAAACATACAATAGCCCCAAGGTTTAGCACAAACTATATCGCACCATGGGGGGGGGGGGGGTAGATATGGTAGTAAGCTAATATTTGGTGTAAATAGATACTATGGTAGGAATCTATTATCATATAGAATGTATGAATTTATTTTAAACAATAATCAAACATACAAACGAGCAGATCCAAATTCACCTTGGATTCCTAGTATTGATAATCGCGGTAAATCTAGTTATGCCTTTAATAAACTTAATGTCCCATATGCTGATGAAGTAATGGTTGGCTTTACACAAAATATCTATATGTTTGAGCTTGTAGGTAAATATATCTATAGAGGGGGTAGAGATGAAGTTATGCAGGTTAAACAAGACAAAAAAACTACTTGGAGTAATGATGGTGGAAGTGAAAGTCATATAGTTACTTTAAATATACAAAATGTCAAAGCATTAGAATTTTATGATCTAAAAAATTATGCCCTATTGGCATTTGATTGGACGCATGTAAAAAGAAGTTATAATACATATAGCGTTGATGATGCCTACTTAGAAAATCAAGATATTATTTATGATGGACAAATCATTAAATACAGGGATAGACCGGTAGAAAACTTTGCTAGACCTTTTACAATAAGATTAGCTACAACACATATCTTTAATATATGGAAAACAAGATGGACTTATAATAATTTCTTTCGCTATCGTGGTGGGTATGATGCTATGATATCTTTGAATAAAAGCTCACCCGACTATAATCCAAATTATAATGAAAATATAAAACAATATAAAAAAATTCATTTTGATGGTGCATTTACTTGGGATATTAGAATAGGTTTTGAAATTGATATATATAAAGGGCATACTCTATATTGCAATCTTGATATTTATAATGTATTAGATACTAAGAATATGACAGCCCTTAGCAGTGCAGATGGTGCTGTGCCTCCCGGAATTGCCTCAAGCAGTTCTGTTGCAGTATATGAAATAGGCAGGCAATTTTGGCTACAAGTAGGATATAAAATATAGTATATTTACAATATACTATATAGTTCAAAATTAGATACTTCATTAATCTGCATTTGGTAATTTAAACAATAGGCATTAAAATTAAAATTGTTTATTGTATTTATGCAGATTTTAGAATCATGAGTTTAGCCCTTAGTTATTCTTTACATACAATAAGGGTATAAACAATAAAATCATATAATTTAACGCTTAATAAAAATAAATTACTAATTATATGGTAGGGCTAAAAAATTACTTACCAATTTTTTACCCTGTTCTTGCAAAATAGATTCTGGATGAAATTGGAATCCATATGTATTGTAGCAATTAGCCTTTAACGCCATAATAATGCCATCATCACTATATGCCAATGCCTTGCAATTACCTAAACTACTAACATGCAGGGAATGGTATCTAGCAACTTTTAGGGGCGATGATATACCGCTAAATAAAGGATTAGCTCTATCAAATGTGATTAAGGAAGTCTTACCATGTACGGGATTTTCAAGGGGAATTACTTCCCCTCCAAATACATGTGCTATACATTGATGTCCAAGACAGATTCCAAGTATTTTTTTATGTGGCGCATAATGTTTTATCGCCTCCAAACATATACCAGATTGTAGCGGATGACTAGGACCGGGCGAAATAACTAATATTTCAAAACTATGTTTTGAAATATCTTTAATGTTACAATCATTTGTTAATATAGTAAGCTTTAATCCTAGCTCTTTAAGCAAATAAGCCACATTATGACTAAATGAATCATAATTATCAATCATAACCGCACGCATAATCGATCTCAAGATAATTTATTTAGTATTTTCATTTACAGGTAAAAATAATTGAGGATTTGAATTATTCATAAATGCAATAGCCTCAAACTTTGTACGCATAAATGCTAATAGGCGACTCTTTGTTATAGCAATGCTAAATGGTATAAAATGCAAAATAGGTTTTTGTAACTTTTGTATATAGAAGATAGGATTATTTGCATTACTCCTATCTATGAAAAACTTTCTATCAAAAATACGAGAAAATATATTAAATTCCTCTTCTATAATATCATTAAAAAGCCCATCAGGATCAAAATCATAAACACGAACATTTAAGTTTAATTGCCTACTAATATCAAAAATTAATGTAGATATATTAGAATCCCTTTTTCTATCCCCTGCTATCACGATCAAACTTTCAACAACATTTGGCGGATAAAGCATCTTGTTTTTAGAATAAAGCTTGATTTTAGGCATGGTATAATCATAATTATCTGGCTGTAATAGTGTTTTTCCTGTCTTAAAAACAGGTAATTTGCTTTCCCATAAAGCATATCTATACTTGCGTCTTAAGAACATTTCACTACCGACAACAATAAGCCCGACTTTTTCATCAATCTTGTTTTTCAAAGTCTGCGTAAAATCCAAATTATCATAATCTATAACAACACTTATATCTTCTTGGCGAAAAAGCTCTATTTCATTAATCACATCAAAATCTGTCGCATGTATAACTTTTATTGTAAGTCTATTGCTTTTCAAATGCCTATGAATATATATTGATTCTTTGCAATCTCGCATTATCGCTTCCCTACTTTGCAATCTCATATCAATAATTAAACATATATCGCGACCAAATGGTGATGGAAACTGCCCTACATCTGATTTGATTTGATTATATATAGTTTGAGTTACTTCAGGATCTCCGGCTACCAATATTGTATCACCGGGCTTAATAATTTCTCTTTGAGCGGATAACTGAAATCTCCCTTTTCTATATATTCCTACTATTTTCCAACCAATCTGTTGTATAGTTCTAATCTCACGATGTGCAAACACGCTACCGCTTGGCACACCTATTTCCATTATCTCACCCTGTTCTAGCCCAAACCCACGAGGTATAACAGGTATATTTGGGACACGAAATAAAAGCCTTGATGCAACAGCATTTGTATCAGCTATAAACAACAAGTTATCATCGCCTCTTTTTATATCCTCATGTCGTTGTTCTAATGAATGAACACTCCTTATTATGCGATTCTTTTTATATCGTTGTCTTAAATATGTATATACAGCATCGCTTTCTTCTTCGCTACTCAAGATCATGAATATATCGCTAATATCTTTATTTGTTAGTATATTATCAAGCCTAAAATGCGAAGTATAATCACATTTAAAAAAACTAAATGTACTAGGCATCCTTTTTGGTAAAAATCTACTATCTTTATAGATAACTATATAAAAATTATTGCTTGAATATTCACTTGCAAGCTTATTAACAAAATGCAACGCAATATCGCCATCTACTATAAGAAGCACATGTTTCACAATCTACCCTTACCAAAAATTATTTTAACAAGTATTGTATCAATACTTTTATAATAAAACAAGATTGCTATAATATCTAAAAATTAAGTTCTTAATTTGAATATGCCTTAAAATAATATAACAAACTCAATGAGCATATGAGCTAACTTAATATATTATCAAAAAGACTCTATACAAGCATTGTTGTGCTTTGCAATAAAGATTCCCTAGTATTTTTGATAAATGGCTACTTTTAGATTCAATATAATTAATTTTTATAAGAATTAATGAGAAATTGTAAAACAAAATAGATAAATACTAAACTTATAAATCAATATTAACAATACCCAAAAACAAAATAAGACAAATGCAAATGGCATAAAAACTTGACTAATTATCTAGTTTGCAAAAACTCTAAAGCTCTGCGTTTCTTTCCTTTGCTAGCTTTTCAACTTCATACACAAATTTTTCCACTATTTCTTCTTCTTTATGTTTTGACAAAACCTTGCCACCCTTTATTATATGTCCAATTTTATTACCAAATGCAATAGCTATATCAGCATGTTTTGCCTCACCTAGTGCATTAACCGCACAGCCCATAACGCTAACTTGTAATGGAGTTTTTATATGTGCTAAACTCTTTTCTACCTGCCTAATAGCACTTACTAAATCAGCTTGTATCCTACCGCATGTAGGGCATGAAACAATTGTTATACCCTCTTTTTGTCGCCCTGAATATCTAAGTATTGATTTTGCTAGCTTTATCTCTTCCTCCAATTCGCCAGTTATAGAGCAACGCATAGTATCGCCTATACCCTGCATTAATAAATTGCCTAATGCAATAGAGCTTTTTATTGTTGAATGATACAATGTCCCAGCCTCTGTAACACCCAAATGAAAAGGATATTCAACCAAGGGACGCAATAGCGTATATGCTTCAATTGTTCTTGGTGCATCACTTGCTTTTAAAGAAATCTTTATATTTGTAAAACCAAAATCTTCTAATAATTTTATATTATACAAAGCAGATTCTATCATGCCTTTTGGTGTTGCTCCATATTTTTGCTCAAATTCTTTTTCTAAACTACCCCCATTAACGCCTATTCTAATAGGTATATTTCTTTCATTACATGCCTTAACAACTTCTTTAATCTTTTCTTTAGAACCGATATTACCGGGATTAATGCGTATGCAATCCACATATTGAGATGCAATCAATGCTAATTTATATTTAAAATGAATATCAGCTATAAGCGGTAGTGTTGTTATTTTTTTTATCTCTTTTAATGCGTGTGCATCCTCCTCTGTAAGAACTGCTAGACGAACAATATCAGCACCAGCTAATTGCAATCTATCGAGTTGCTTTTTTGTTTCCTCTATGTTATGAGTTTTGCTAAAAGTCATACTTTGCACACTTATTGGTGCATCTCCGCCTATAGCCACATTTCCAACATAAATTTTTTTAGTTTGGAATCTAGGCTTAATTATATTATTTTCCATTATGTCCCTTAAAATACATTTGCATAAACAAGTTTATTTGCCTTGGATTCTATCATAGTTTTATGATTTTATTGCATAAGTTATAATTTAGTTTTTTTAAATCTATATAGCATAATTAGCATAATAGTAAGAATATTGAATTTATTTAACATAAAATTTGCATTAATGTAATATCTTTTTAGCTTTTAACCTCAATTAATGTAGTATATTGTATGATTACTTATCATATTGACAATATAATTAAAATTATTGTATAATTACGATAATTGTTTAATTAGCAATAAGTATAATTAAAATTAATCAATAGTTATAATATTCTTAGTTGGAGGGTATAACATAATATGGATTATGCAAAAAAGTTGATTAGCACTGCGACATGTTGTGGTTTGTTTGCTTCTTACCTTATAGCAAAAGATAAAGAAAATACATATAAGCTAGATTCTGTAAAAGCAACTGCTGATATGGCAGGATATGAGACTAGTACTAAAACTATAATCACTGCTGATGAGTTATCAAGAACTCAAACATCAAACTTAAGAGAGATTTTTAAAAGCGATCCTAGCATTGCTGTTGGTGGTGGTTCAAATATGGCACAAAAGGTTTATGTGCGTGGATTTGAAAGTTTGATGATGAATGTAAGTATTGATGGTGC
>JARHYT010000023.1 GCA_029264775.1 Helicobacter sp.
ATATTGATATTTACAATGTATTGGATGCTATGAACCCAGCAGTTTTACAATCAGGCACATCTAGAGCACCTGTTTTAGCATATGAAGTAGGTAGGCAATTTTGGCTAGAGTTGGGATATAAATTTTAATTATACAACTTTACATTAATATAATTTTAATATAATCCTAAAGTTTATTATTTAGTTAGATATAACTATAAACTTAATTTTTAATATTGTTATATAAGATATGTGGCTAATTAAGTGACATTATTTTCGTTAAGATTGGATTTTTAATGCGTATTGTTGTATATTTTTATCTATTTATATCTGTCTTATATGCAGATTCTTACAAGCAGGAATTAGAAGAAAGCTTAAAACACAATGAGAAAATAAAACAGCTAGAGTATCAAATCAAAGCACTAGAAGCAAAATCAAAAGCTCAAGCAAAATGGGATAATCCAAACATAAATTTATCGTATAGTAATGCAGAGGTTATGCAACCTTTCAATATCAATGCAAATGATATGCAAAATATTGGTATAGGTATATCACAAAAATTTGATATAAATGGTAAAAAAGCCTTAGATTCAAACATAACAAAGCTTGAAGCACAAATAAAGATATTTGAGTTAAAAAACCTTAAGAATCAATATGCTTTATCATTGATACAAAGTCTTGTTGAAGCTAATAAGAATAAAAGCTCATTAAAACTTATGCAAGATTCCATAAATAATGTAAATACATTGATAAGCAGTCTAAGGGGATCTAATAACTTTAATTTATTGCAGATTCAAAAACTGAATTTACTTAAAGCAAGACTAGAAATCAAAAAGAATGAGTTAGAAAATAAGTTAGAAAATTCTCACATTACAGCTAGTGAGATTAGCTTTGAAAATTTTTCACATGATTCATTCAAAGATTCCAAACTAGGCTATGATATAAATATATTGCAAGATAAACAATTCTTAGATGATATTATGAAAAATAACTATGAAATAGCAATAGCAAATTTACAACAAACAATAGGTTTAAAAACGCTAAATGTAGCACAAAAAAATGCAATACCAGATCTAGAGGTAAGCTTTAGTTACATGTTGCGTATAGATAAAAATGACATGTTTTCTGTTGGAATGTCTATGCCTATACCAACTTGGGGTAAGGAATTAGCACAAATAAAAGAAGCAAAATACAATAAATTATTGCAAGAAAGTCAGGCATTAGAAGTACAAAATAAAATTAAACATAGTGCGAAAACACTAATTAGCAAGATAAAAACTTTGCAAGATAATCTTGCTGTAATAGATTCAATATTGCTACCAGCGAATAAAAAAATTATAGAACTATATAAACATCATTCTGTAAGTCAAAGCAACGCATTCTCGGAGCTTTACGCCGCATTAAATGAACAGATAGATACGGAAATTTTGAGATTGCAGACCATATCAGATATTGCTATTACTTATTACACATTAAGAAGTCTTAGAGGAGAAATATGAAAAAATATATTATAATTTTTGCTAGTATTTATATAGCAATAACGCACATTTACGCAGATGAGGCTAAGGAGACTACCAAACAAAAGATACTTCCATTGAAGGATTACATATTTTCATTTCCAACAATTGAGGTTAGCAAACAAACCATGTCAGATTCTAAGCGATACTATGGCAAAACAACAGAAGATGAAAGCAAAGTATATAGCGTTAGTGTTAGAGCAGATGGCTTTATTGAAAAGCTTTTTGTGGATAAAAACTATATGCAAGTCAAAGCAAAAGAGCCTTTATTCTCATTCTATTCACCAGATATTGTAGATGCACAAAGTGAATTACTTGCAACACTAGGACATTATCAAACTCAACAAAAACTATTACTTTTAGGTGTAGATTCTAAAGAAATTGCTAAGATTAGAAGTACGCATAAAATAATTAATGCAGTAACCTTTTATGCACCATTTGATGGAATTATTTTTAATAAAAATGTAAGTGTAGGAAGTGGAGTAAAAAAGGGAGATGAGATATTTAAGCTTATAAATATTAGTACTTTATGGGTAGTAGCAAATATAAATCAAGAGGATTTAACCTTTATAAAAGAAAATGGTAATATAGCTTATGCAAAGATAGAAGGACATAAAGAAAGGATAAAAATAGAGCTTGATAAAATATATCCAAATGTAATTGATAATTTCATTCAAGTAAGATTTTTGCTATCTAATCCAAATTTAGAATTTTTTCCAAATGCTTTTGCATACATAGATATAGAATCTAAGCCTAGAGAAATGCTTGTTTTACCCACAAACGCAGTGCTATTCAAGAATAATAAATACTTTGCTTTTATAAATGATGGCGGGGAGTTTATCCCTCAAGAGATACAAGCAAGAAGAATTAAAGGAACAAAATTCTATGAAATACTAGATGGATTAGAAAAAGGGGATAGAGTTATAAAAGATGCGTTATTTGTGGTAGATTCTGATGCACAAAATAATGGTTGGTTTGATTAATTAATATACTTGTTTTGAACAACAAAACTGCTTAAGATAAAAGGTTTTATATGATAGATTATATTATTTCTTTAAGCATAAAACACAAAATTATTGTGTTTGTATTAACTATAATACTTTTTTTTGTATCTTTGTTTTCATTGCAAAAACTAAGGCTTGATGCACTTCCAGATTTAAGTCCGCCTCAAGTTGTTATAGAAATAAATTTTGATGCACAAAGCCCAAAAGTGATACAAGAGCAAATTACATACCCATTAGTAAGTCAGCTTATGTCTATATCAGGAGTAGAAACGGTTAGAGGTATATCAGGTTATGAAAGCGGGCTCATTTATGTAATATTCAAGGATAAAACGGATTTATACTGGGCTAGAAGTAGGATTTTAGAACAATTAAATCAAGTAAAGAATATTCCACCAAATGCAAAGATTACTTTAGGAAGTGATTCTACTAGTGTTGGATGGGCTTATCAATATGTGCTTAATTCAAATACAAAAAATCTAGCAGAGTTAAAAAGTTTGCAGGAATTTTACTATAAATATAGCTTACTTGGTATTGATGGCGTAAGCGAGGTAGCTAGCATTGGCGGATTTTTAAAAAACTATGAAGTAAGTGTAGATAATGCTAAATTACTGCTTTATGATTTAAGTTTGCAAGAAATTATAGACGCTATAAAAAGGGCAAACAATGATAGCGGAGGAGCTGTTATAATTGAAGGAGGGGTTGAAAAGATTATTCGTGCTAGCGGATATATCAAAAAAGAACAAGATTTAGAAAATACAATAGTAAAAATGCAAAATAATATACCCATAAGGTTAAAAGACATAGCAACAATAAATCTAGTGCCAAAACCACGACGAGGTGTAGCAGATGTAGATGGGAAAAAGGAAGTTGTAGGTGGAATAGTCATGGTTAAGTACAATGGCAATACCTATGAAACATTAAAGAAAATAAAAGAAAAAGTAGATATGCTAAATGATAACAATACAGAAGTAAAGATAGAATCTGTATATGATAGAAGTGAATTAATACAAAAAGCAATATCAAGTCTTATTAAAACACTTATTGAGGAAAGCTTAATCGTGTTAATTGTAAGTTTGATATTTTTATTGCATCTTAGAAGTGCCTTAGTAATTATTATTACACTTCCATTATGTGTTTTGTTTAGCTTTTTATTAATGTATGTATTTAATATAGAATCTACAATAATGAGTTTAGGAGGAATTGCTATTGCCATAGGTGCAATGGTAGATGCCGCAATTGTTATGATTGAAAATGCACACAAAAACCTTTCGCTAAATTCATATAATACTAGTATGCCCTCACAACAACGGCATGATATTATTATAAAGAGTGCTAAGCAGGTAGCATCACCTATATTTTTTGCATTAATGATAGTTGTTGTATCGTTTCTGCCTATCTTTGCATTAAGTGGGCAAGAGGAAAAATTATTTAGCCCATTAGCCTACACAAAAACATTTGCTATGCTTATAGGTGCTGTTTTATCTATTACTATTGTTCCTCTACTAATGATAATTTTCATTAGAGGCAAAATTATAATGGAATCTAAAAATCCTATAAATAGATTTTTTATCACAATTTATTCTAAATTATTATTAGTATCTTTGCGTATAAAATGGATTTTTCTTGCCTCTTGTTTTGTATTGCTTATATTTGGCTACTTAATTTATAGGAGTATGAATTGGGAGTTTATGCCTCAAATTAATGAGGGAGTTATCATGTATATGCCTGTTAGCAATGTATCATCTAGCATTGATACAAGCCTTGTGTATTTGCAAAAAGTTGATTCTATCATTAAAAGCTTTGATGAAATAGAAATGGTTTTTGGTAAAGCAGGTAGAGCGAATACGACAAGCGATCCCGCACCTTTATCAATGCTTGAAGTATATGTACATCTAAAACCATCGGCTAGATTTGATAATAAAAAATGGGCGGAATTAAGAGAAAAATTAGAATCTAAACTACAAATAGCAGGGCTTACAAACTCTTGGACATATCCTATTCGTGGTCGCACAGATATGCTTTTAACCGGCATTAGAACACCTCTTGGTATAAAACTATATGGAAATGATTCAAAAAAATTACAAGAAATATCTATAGCTATGGAATCTAAACTAAAATCAATGGAAGAAAGCCTATCTGTATTCGCTGAAAAAACAAATAGTGGATATTACATTGATATTGATTTGCAAGATTCTAAACTAGCACGCTATGGAGTAAATAAAGAAACAATATTCAACATTATTAATTCTGCTATCGGTGGTATAGAAATAACAAAAAAAATTGATGGGGTAGAAAATTACCCTATTTCACTAAGATTGCAGGATATACAAAGAAATGATATAGAATCTATTAAAGAAATTTATGTTAAAACCTCATTAGGATTCTATCCATTGAAGGAATTAGCAAATATTTCATATTCAAATGCCCCTGTTGAATTAAAAAGCGAGAAGGGATTAAGCGTAAATTTCATATACATTACACCAAAAGAGAAAGTAAGTCCAAGAGAATATAAACAAAAAGCCACGGAATTACTAAAAGATATAGAATTACCAAGCGGATACTACTACGAATTTAGCGGCGAGAGTGAATATATACAAAAAGCATTAGATACACTGCAATATATCATTCCTTTAAGTCTTATTGTAATTTTATTGCTAATATTTTTTGCATTAAAACAATGGGATTATACCTTATTGTGCTTTTTCACATTACCATTTGCAATACTTGGCGGGCTTATGATACTTGAGATATTAGGATACAATCTTAGTGTTGCTAGTGTTGTTGGATTCCTAGCCTTATTAGGTGTTGCTAGTGAAACTAGTATTGTAATGTTGCTTTATTTAGAGCAAAGTTTTCAGGAATATAGACAAAAATTCTTTCAAACAAATCCTAGCAATTCGCATTCAACTACGCTACATTCAAATTGGCTAACTTTATTGAATGAATGTATTTTAAAAGGTGCAGCACAGAGAGTTAGACCAAAGCTTATGACCGTTTTAAGTATTATTGCATCACTAGTCCCCATCATGATTTCACATGGTGTAGGTAGTGAGATAATGCACTCTATAGCAGCTCCTATGCTAGGTGGTATGATAACTAGCACATTGCTTACATTATTTATTATTCCAATATGCTTTTATTTGCTAAAAAAGAAAGAATTGCAATCTATGGGACAATAAACAATCTATACTAATTGCCTTGTTTATCTTTATTATAAGACAAACAAGGCATTTGATCTATGTCCTTTGCTTTTACCACACATAAAACAAACTTTCTTATTTTAATTTATATAGCCAAATTTATAGATTTATATTAGTATTGTTAAATTTTCTTGCTACCACATAAAATTGCAAAAAATTTATATAAAAACACAAAAGAGTTTCTAATCTAGTTAAGCATATAAAATTTACTCATAATTACTAATAGTTATAAATTATCAAAATAGATTAGATATTTATATCAATTTATAAAATGCTCTACATGTCTTATATAAGTTTATAGACTAATGTTGCTTAAATATATCACTACCTATACGCAAACAATTACTACCACATTCAATAGCTATTTTATAATCGCTACTCATACCCATTGATAAAATTGTAGCACCATATGCACTTAACTTGTCAAATACATTTTTAGTCTCTATAAAACCTTTTTTTACAATATTCATGTTATCAGTATTTGCCCCCATACACATAATGCCTTTTAAATGTATATTTGGAAATCTTTGCATGATCTCTGTGTATGAATCATATGCAGATTCTATACTAAAACCACTTTTAGAATCTTCATGTGAGCTGTTTATTTGCAATAAAGCATCCATACATATATTTGCTCTTTTTAATCTATCTTGCAAAGCATTAGCTAGTTTTACAGAATGTATAGAATGAATTAAGGTTGGCTTAACTTTCAAAAGTGCATTAATCTTGTTTTCTTGCAATGTCCCTATAAAATGCCATTCTATATTATATTGTGATAACTCCTCTTTCTTTTTTATTAAATCCTGAACTTTATTTTCACCAAAAGCAATTTGATTGCATAAAAAAGCCTCTAATATACATTCGCTATTACTATACTTGCTAACAGCAATGAGTTTTATAGAATCTTTACGATTATATTGAATCTTTGCATGTTCAATAGATTCTAAAATCCTTTTTAAATTATCTTTAATCATAATACACCTTGCATTGTTTTGGCTATTATATCACTTTTAGCTAATAGAATCTACAAACAAATATAGTATGTAAAACATTTGTTATAGCATACTAAGTTTTATAATCTCACCTATAAAATATAACTTAATAAATATATTGATAAATTGAGATTTATATACACTCTTAGAAATGTCTATATTGTTTTGCATGATTTGCAATAGTTTAGAATCATTATGATAGTTTCAATATTTTACAAACACATAAGCTACCTGACAAATCTAAAACCAACTCCGATTCTATGCCCTAGCCTATCATATTCATACAAGTAATCACCATATCCTACAAAATATTGTGCATATACACCATAATATGGGCTAAGTTTATATGTATAACTAAGTCTTATTGCCCCATGTGTTTTTATACTCTTATCTCCGGGTTGAAGTGCCCTCAAAAATCCCGACATAGTTA
>JARHYT010000031.1 GCA_029264775.1 Helicobacter sp.
CTTTTGCAAGAAGTTGAAAAGAACATGCAATAATGCAAGATAATGAAATGTATTTCATTTGTACCTCCCCCATAAATAAATTTTAAAAGAGGAATTATTATTGTTTTTTATTTAAAAATAGCTTAAATGTATAATATTATTTATAATAAATTGATTTTTTGGTGCTAACTATGTAAAACATGCAAATTTTCATTTATTATTTTAAATCAAATAATTAGAAATAAAGTTAGCTTATTTCTAATCTATTGTGTAAATTTAGTAGGTAGAGTATCATATATAGGCATATGATTAGAGTATTTATGCTTGAGGTTTTGTATTATTATCGCGAATAAATTTATTAATACGCGTAAATCCTTCTTTTAATTGTTCTAGGCTACAAGCAAAACTCATTCTAACAAAACCATCCATACCAAATGCACTACCCGGTACTAATGCTACGCCGACTTGTTCTAGCAATGCCTTGCAAAACTTCATACTATCCCCATTATATCCATTAACTTTTTGAATATTTAAAAATAAATAAAATGCACCATTAGGTTTTACAACGCTTAAACCGGGAATCTCATCTATTAACCTACAAGCCATATCCCTTCGTTCTTTAAATGCCTCTCTCATGTATTCTATATCTGTATCTGCACCTCCATTTATAGCCACAATAGAAGCTTTTTGAGTAATTGAATTTATGTTGGAGGTACATTGACTTTGTAAATTATCCATTAGTTTTATCAATGTCGCATCTTTGCATGCAGCATATCCCATACGCCAACCTGTCATAGCCACAGATTTGCTCAAACCATTTATTGTTATAGTTCTTTTTAATATTTCATTATCCAAAGAACCTATGCTAATAAATTCTCCATCATAAAGTAATTTTTCATACATTTCATCGCTAATAACCCATAGATCATGCTTTATAGCAATATCTGCTATTACCCTTAACTCCTCCTTTGTATAAACCATTCCGGTAGGATTTGAAGGGCTTGTAAGCACGATTGCTTTTGTTCTATTTGTTATTGCTTTTTCAAAATCAATGCCTCTTGCTTTAAACTCGTATTCTTCTGATGTTTCAACAAACACAGGCTTACCGCCACTATAAATAACTAGTTCAGGATATGTAACCCAGTATGGAGATGGTATTATAACCTCATCACCTTCATCAATTATTGCTTGAAAAGTGTTAAATAAAGATTGCTTTGCACCATTACTAACAATTATTTCTTTTGCATCATAATCTAAATTATTATCTCTTTTGAGTTTATTTGATATTGCTTGTAATAAGTCTGGTATGCCTGCAACAGAAGTATATTTAGTAAAACCACAATTAAGGGCTCTAATAGCCTCTTCTTTAATGATTTTAGGCGTGTCAAAATCAGGTTCTCCTGCACTAAAGCTTAAAACATCTTTGCCCTCTGCTTGTAGCTTTCTTGCTAGACTAGCTACTGCTATTGTAGCAGATTCACTTAAGCTTAAAATCTTTTTAGAATACTTTTGCATTAAAACTCCTCATTCAAAGTGTAATTGTATATGGTAGCAGATATTTTCAAATCATAAAAATAATCTTACATTTAATTTTTCATCTAAAAATATCGATATGAAAAAACTTAACATTTTATTTTCATTTGTAGTTAAATTTACAGGTATTTTATCTCTTTCTGATAACTTTAGAAAGAAACCTATTAGGAAATTTGGCAATGGATGTGAGTCTATAAATTTAACTTCTAAAACATCAAATGCCTTTTCTTTTACATGCTTTATTTCGTTACTCCCTGCTATATCAAATAAATCTGATTTAAAAGCCTTGAAAGAATCATAATCCCTTACTTGTCCTGTGCATGTTACATTTAGTCTTCGTTTCTCTAGCGTTCCTTCAAGCGTGAAACCCATATTCATTTTAAACCCCTAAAAAAGTTTTAATATTTAAAATCAAAAGTCATTCCATTGCGTAAAACACTTGCGTTATAGTTATCTGTTATAAGAACATGTTTTACTAAGTCTGTTATATGGATTTTATAATTTTTTCTTGAATCAACAATCATAATAGATTCTATTAAATTCATTTCATTATCAAATATAAGAATTTTTGGATACCACACAGAAGTGTTATCATTTGGTGTAATCTGTAGATCTCCTTTTCTATTGAATGTAAGCCAATATTTGCCGTTAATTTGTGTTATATTATTTTCACCTTTATTTATAATGCTTGAGTTTATAATCTTTGAATCTATTAAGCTTAAATCATATATCCAGTGAGTAGATGAAACTCGATGTATATCCACTATACCATAGCCCCTTTTTACTAAATTATTAATTACTACTATCGGATCTATGTTTGATTCTGAATTAAGCGTATATGTTAGTGATATTTTTTCTTCATGCTTTTCTGCTTCGGTTATATAGAAATATGAATACCCCATGCTACTTAATATACTATTCATTGAATATGAAAGAAATGTAAAGCTAGGATTATTATCTGTTAAAGCACTTGTATTTATACGCGTTGTTATGGATACATTGCTAGGTTTTGGTAACTTTGATAACAAAAGCCCATTATTTTTTAATGATAATAGAATCTTTTGTATATCTAAACTACCATTTTTATAAAATGACGCTTCATTGGCAAATATTTTTTTTATAAATTTTTCATTGGTTTGATATATATTTGCCGGGATAAATGTTTTAATCTTTTGTTGTAATTGATCCGCATGCAAAAAATTTATTATAAAGAGTATAGATATTATATAAATATTTCTCATTATTTACCCCCAAAAGCCTTATATTCTTTTTGTGTTATTATTTTTATATCTTGTTTTCCATCATATAGCATGTATGTTACTCCCATTTGATTAAAGTCAAATGTCTTTCCATTAATTTCAATATTCAATGCAGCATAGCCGAAATGAAATGCTATTGGATTGTTAGCATTTATGCTTACTGGTGTTTTCTTTGTATATTTCTCGCCTCTTTGTTTTGTTATTGTATCTACCCATGCAAACCATACATCATTTTTTGGAGTGATTGTAATTATATTTTGCTGAAATTGTTTTTCTTCTGTAGGTTTTTCTTCCTCAACCTCATTAGAATCATTTTTTTGAATTATGTTGTGTTCTATAATTGTTTTATTGTCGTGATTTGTGTCTTGCTCTATATCTTGCAAGGCGTCTTTTAATGATATTGTTGGATATGTCTTATTGATATTTTTTTCTATGATTTGTTGTTTTATGTCGTTTTGTTCTAAAATGTTTTGTTGGTTTTTGTTCGTGGGATTGGTGAAGTACATTCCAAGTACTACTATAATCAAAATTACTGCTATAACTGCGACTATTATAATTGTTTTATATGAGTTTCGTCGCTTTGGTATATTAATTTCAATACACATATTGTTTAATTGTTTTTTGTTTTTTGGTTTATTTGCATATGTGTTGGATTGCTTATCTTTGTTGTTTAAATTGTTGCTATCACTTTCCTTTGAATCATTTGTGCTACTATTTGCTATATTATCATTGTGCGTAATATCCAAACTTTTATCAGAAACATTGTTTATGTTGTTATTATTTGTAGGCTTTGTATCTGTTAAATTTCTATGTGAATTATACTCTTTTACCCACTCACTTAAATCAAGTTGCAATTCTCTTTCTAGTATTTTTATAAATCCGTATGCCCTAGTAGGATCGATTTTATCAAATTTTTTATCTAAAATATCTTGCAATCTTATTAAAGTAATTCTAGTTTTATTATGAACTTCGTTAATATCCATATTTTTAAATTTTTCAAAATCACCCATGCTTTCCCCTTATATTTTTCTACAATGTTGTATTCTATCTATCAATATGCCAGCTGCTACGCTAGCATTTAAAGAATCAAAACTATTATACATTGTAATATGCAACATGCAATCAAGTTTGCTTATTAACTTGTGTTTTAATCCCTCATTTTCTCTACCGATAAATAAAGCCCACTTATCTTTATAAGAATCAATTGCGACATTTGAATGCGTAATGCCACTCCCTATTAATTTAAAATTACTCATTTTTGCTTCATTTGCAATATCAAGACTAGATTTATGGAATCCAAATGGCATATTTAATAATGCACCACTACTAGCACGAAATATGCCTTCTAATACATTTAAATTTAGCTCATTTCTATCACATAATATTACGCCATCAACTCCTAGTGCATAAGCAGTGCGAACAATAGCTCCTATATTTCCAACATCATTTAAGCCACATAAAATAATCAAGCTTTGATTTAATAATAGATTCTTAGTTGGTGTAATTTCAATATCATTTATCTTTGCTATAATGCCTTGATGATTTCTCCCGCGTGATAAGCTTTGTGCTTTTTTGTTGTCTATGCGTATAATGGGAACTTGTAGGGATTTTAACTTGTTAAAAAAAGATTTATCTATCTCTTTTGATAAATAAATCTCTTGAATCTGCTTTGGTGTTTTACATAAAACATACTCAAAACATTGTCTTCCAAAAATAATCATAGCATATCCATCACTCAATAAATTAATTGAAATCCTACCATAATAAATTTATAAATAAAAGCATTAAATGGATAATTTAAATATTTCAAAATGTATGTAATGATTTGTATTGATTCATGATTTCTTACGATTGCATAAACTTAATTATAGTATCCATTTTTAGACTATGGGCATTGTAGATTGCTACTAACCCATAATACCACAGCATTATTTTCTTTCACAAACAATAGCGTATCAACAGCACCACATATACTATCTTTGATTTCTATTTTATATGAATCTTGCATAGGTGTAAAATGGTATGTTGTATTACTTAATTTTGTATTTAGCTCTACTTTTGGTAATTTTAAGGTAATCTTATTTAAATCTCCGCAATACATGCAATTTATAGCAGATTTATTCCTTAATATTTCCTCATATGCTTCCTCTATATTATTAGCAGTAAAAATTAGTTTATATATGTATGAGCTTTCATTTTGTATTGATTGCATATTATTATCATTTTGTGTTTGCATATCGATATTTACATTATGATTTATTATTTCTAGCGGAAATGCTATAAAAAAATTACAATTATTACATACCTTTTTTGGATTTGTTAAGCGATTTTTTGTCCATTTTTCTAAATCTAAATCTCTATGAATGGAATCTGCATAAGAACAATACATTGAAATTAAACAAAATATTAACATGTGTATTTTGTTAGCCATACAATACCCTTTATCATATTAAAGTGGATCTAATTCTTGTGTTATCCTATTGCGTAAATCCCTCCTTGTTAATTCTATTATCCAAATCCATAGTAGAGATTCTAATAAACTAGCTATGTAATACATTAAATAATGCCCTGTTGGTGATACAAAACCTGTTAATGGTAAGAATAAGATATAAATACAAATCCATAATATAATGCCATAGAATATACCATGTGCGAATTTTAACTTCAACCAAAATTCTGCAAATATGGTATAAGCAATTGCAAAAAATATAGAAAATGAAAAATGCCACGCTAAATACATTATATTCAATTCATAGCCACTCATAAAAACATAATCCATATTTAGTATATCTTCTGAAATATGCAATATATCAAATATTAATTGGGCATGTTTGCCTATTTGCTCACTCAAATGAATAGGGAACAAGATTTCCCAACCAATCCTTACTATACTTCCTATAATGCCAACTATTATGCCGATAGCAAAGCTTACCCAAAAGCGATATATTAAGCTTAAGTTGGTATAAATCTGCATAGTATCCCTTGTTTATTTTCTTGTATTATAACTAAACTATCTACAAATGTAAAACTATATCAATCTTGCACAATAAAATTTATGTGTAAATATTTTTTGTTTATATAATAAAATATTACACTAACATTACAATTAAAAAATCCTTTATTTATAAACTAAGTTATAATGTTAAATAGTTTATTAAAGGGGAAGAAATGATATTTATCCTAGAAGATGAACAAGCTATATGTGAATTAATAGAGTATGCTTTAAATACACACAAATTAGAATCAAGAGGCTTTGCAAAGCCATCTGATTTTTTTAGAGTAATAAATGATTTAAATGTAGATTCTATGCCTGATTTGATTTTACTTGATATGATGATGCCAGAACAAAATGGTATAGAAGTATTAAAGATATTAAAAAAGAAACAAATAACAAGGCATATACCAGTTATTTTGCTAACAGCAAAAAGCAGTGAATTAGATAAGGTGTATGGCTTAAATATGGGAGCTGATGATTATATAACAAAACCATTTGGTGTATTAGAATTACTTGCAAGAATAGAGGCGATTTTGCGAAGAACAAAGGGGCTAGCATGTGATGAATATAATTTTCAAGAAATTACATTAAATCCAAAAACAAGAAGTGTTAGTATAAACCAAAATCCAGTTAATCTAACATTCAAAGAATTTGAAATGCTTTCATTATTTTTGTCAAATCCACATTTAGTTTTCACAAGAGAACAATTATTAGAGACAATATGGGGAAGTGAGTTTCAAACAAGAACAATTGATGTACATATAAACACATTGAGGACTAAGCTAGGAGAATATGGCAAATATATACAAACTATACGCGGTGTGGGATATAAAATTGCAAAACAATAACATAAAAAGGGTTGTTAATATATCACTAATATTGTGTATAGGATAAGTATCTCCGACAAATATTGTATAAACTAGTGTTTATTAAGTTAGGAATTCTATTCACATTTTTTACAGCCACACAAATTAATATGATATAATCCAAAAAACTATTAATCTTTATAAGGTTTATCATGCAAGAAAACAACACATCAA
>JARHYT010000099.1 GCA_029264775.1 Helicobacter sp.
TGTTATTAACAGTTGAAATCATTTGCCCTTGAACAGAACCTAAGTCTGCACGGATTCTATCAAGAATCTTTGTAGCAGATTCAGCAATATCCATAACAACCATAGCACCGCGTAAAGTAGTTACACCGGCACCAAGCTCACCGCCACCACTAGCAACAACTTTGTTGAAGTTTGCACCTGCAGCAGATTTAACATCTTTGTTAAATGCACCCATAGTATCACGCAAATTTACAACTGTTTTTGCTACATGTTTATTATCAAAGCCCAAAGCTTTGTAAGTCCCTTTAGCATCAGCCGCTGACATTACAATAATATCGCGAGAATCCAATCTACTAAGAGACAATCGACCATAGTTTTCAGAACCTTTGCCTTCTAGTTTTTGTCCGCCATTCATTGATTTAACAGCAACATCTGGTACCTTACCACTTTGACCTTTTTCATTTTTACCGATAGAAATTTTAATGCCACGACCATCAACACTTCTCAATGTTAATCGCCCTCTTTCATCTGTAAATGCCTCAACACCTGTTTGGTTAGTAGAAGCATTGAAAGCTTGCACCAAACGACCATCAGAGTCACCAGCTTTAATGTCATTTATATCACCAAGTGTTATACCATTAATGATAACATTTGACATTGTCCCAGATTTAATAGCTTCATCTGAAGTAGAAATAACATTAGCTACCGCCCTAATACCTGTTTTATCAGAACTCTTGTTAATAACCTCAGCTAATACACCAATACCTGTTCCAACGCTAGTAGAAATTTTAACAGATTGCAACTTAACATCATTTACACCATCAACATTTTTGAACACAGTGTTAACAGTTCCAGATGCTGTAATATTGCCACCTGTCATAACCCTTACCTGCCCGATTTTATCACTTGTTGTAGCACCAATTGAAGCTTTAATAGATTCATTTGAATATGCACCAACTTGAAACTCTTTATTTGTAAAAGCACCAGATAACAACTTTTGACCATTGAAAGAAGTAGTATTACCAATCATATCAAGACCTTGTATAAGTCTAACAATATCTGACTGGATAGCCCTTCTTGATTCTGTAGTTTGTCCATCTTGTGCTGCTTGTGTAGCTTTTACTTTCACAGTGTCAAGAATTTTAAGCTGTTCATCCATAGCTTTATCAGCAATTTGAATAATCCCCATAGCATCATTAGTGTTTGCTATTGCTTGACCTAATGCACTAGCCTGACTTCTTAAGCTATCTGCAATAATCATACCTGAAGCATCATCTGCTGCTTTGTTGATTCTCAAACCTGAACTTAACTTCTCCAAAGAATCTTTTAAACCTCTTTGTGTAACAACATTCTGTACATGCGCATTCAACGCATTTATGTTAGTATTGACCTGAAAAGCCATTTGTCACTCCTTGTGATTATATATAAAATATCCCAAGCATCCTTGCTTGTTAGACTCCATATCGACATATTTTTATTATTTTTTAATAAAAATTTATAAAATTAAAATATATCCATAAAAAATATTTCAGATAAAATTATGTTTGTAGAGTGTATAATACAAATATAGATAACAACATTATCTACAATAATCTTAACTAAAATATGGAGAAATCATGGCAGGTGTAATTAAAATACTATTTGGAGTAAGTGATACAGAGGAATGTCGCAAGGCTATTCCAACAATAATAAAACTCTTTGCAAAGAGAAGTGAAATTGAAGTAACATTGTTGCATGTAACACCAGAAACTATTGTGTTGGCAGAAAGTGGCATTGTTGATTATGCTTCGTTGGAGCATATTCAAGAAGAAGAATCAAACGAAATTTTACAAGAGTTTGCAAAAGTGTTTAATACAAAGGGGATTTCATGTAAAAAGATTCTAAAAAATGGTAATCCTGTTGATATTGTACTTGAAATTGCAGAACAATATGATTTGTTGGTAATTGGAGCTAGCGAATCATCAATGTTACATAGAATCTTTAATTCACATCAAAATAGTTTTGTTAATTCGTCTCCAATACCAGTATTAGTTGCAAAATAATCAATCTAAATGATCGATTATCGACAAACAATCAAGGATATGTTATGTTTAAAAGAAAAAGGCGTTTAAGGCTACACAGCACAATAAGGGATCTAATAAGAGAACATCATATAAGCACATATGATTTAATTTACCCTCTTTTTATAGTTGAAGGAAGTAAAATTAAAAATGAAATAGAATCTATGCCGGGTGTATTCCAAATGAGTTTGGATTATATTTTAAAAGAATGCGAGGAATTACAAAAAATAGGCATTAATGCAATTTTGCTTTTTGGAGTTCCACCACAGAGCAAAAAAGATTCTAATGGTTCTGAAGCATGGAACGAAAATAGTATAATACCAACCAGTGTTCGTGCCATTAAAGATAAATTTCCGCAAATGTATGTAATAGCTGATGTCTGCTTTTGTGAATATACAGATCATGGACATTGTGGTATTTTAGATTCTAAAACACACAGTGTAGATAATGATAAAACACTTGAGATTTTAGCAAAACAAAGTTTAGTTTTAGCACAAAGCAATGTTGATATGCTTGCACCAAGTGCCATGATGGATGGACAAATTTTTGCTATTAGGGATATACTTGATAAAAATAATTTTGTAAATTTACCAATTATGAGTTATTCAACAAAATTTGCTAGTGCATATTATGGACCTTTTAGAGAAGTAGCACAAAGCACACCTAGCTTTGGAGATAGAAAAAGCTATCAAGAAGATAGTGCAAATGGCAGAGAAGCCATACTTGAGAGCTTAAATGATGAACATGAAGGAGCAGATATTTTAATGGTTAAACCTGCTCTTGCATACCTTGACATTGTACATGAGATAAGAAATCGTAGTCTATTGCCTCTTGCTGTATATAATGTTAGCGGTGAATACGCTTTGTTAAAGGCAGGACAAAAACTAGGAATAATTGACTACGAAAAAGTTATGATGGAAACATTAACCGGATTCAAGCGAGCTGGTGCGGATATAATAATTACATATCACGCAAAAGAAGTAGCAAATATATTAAAATAGTAAGCTAACCAAACTCAAAGGATACGCATTAAACCTTATAGATTTAAATAATTACTTATAATGTGATAAAAAAGATTCTACATGCGATTTATATAATGTTAGAATCTAGTAGCACATTTCTATATAACAACATACAAATTTTTACGAAATATAATTTACATAATTAAAAATCATACCTACCTACCAATCCTAATACATGCTTAAGGCAATAGTTTAGAATAATAATTCTAAAAAATATAAATGTAATCTAATTTAAATGCAGCTTAACAACACTCATCATATAATCACTAGCTTAACTATTTTTATAATACTAAACTAAATTAAACTTAGTATAAAGACTAAAGGTTAGCATTATTTATCAAATTATGCTACAATCACGAACTCAAAATAAATTAGGAGAGCTAGAATGGCAAAAAAGGCATTTCAAACAGAAATTAAGCAATTATTAGACTTAATGATACATTCTCTTTATTCAAACAAGGAGATATTTTTACGAGAGCTTATATCAAATGCGAGCGATGCACTTGACAAGTTAAATCATCTAAACCTAAGTGATGAAGCGTACAAAACAATTGATTTTCAACCAAAGATAATCATTAACTTCGATAAAGATAAGAAAACACTAAAAATCGAAGACAATGGTATAGGTATGAATGAAGAGGATCTAAATAATAATCTTGGTACAATAGCTAAAAGTGGAACTAAAAGTTTTTTAGAGAATCTTACAGGCGATAAGAAAAAAGATTCTAATCTTATAGGGCAATTTGGTGTTGGGTTTTATTCAAGTTTCATGGTTGCAGAAAAAGTTATTGTAAATACAAAAAAAGCATTAGATTCAAAAGCATACACATGGATAAGCAATGGAGATGGTGAATATGAAATATTAGAATCTAGCAAAGACAATCATGGAACAGAAATAACACTTTACCTAAAAGATGATGCACAAGAATACTGCAATAAATGGAGTATAGAAGATATTATAAAAAGATATTCAAACCATATTCAATTTCCAATATTTTTACAATACACAGAAGAGAAAAAAGAAGAAGGGAAAGAAGAGGTAACTAAAGAGGAGAAAGAAGAACAAATCAACAAAGCAAAAGCACTTTGGACTATATCAAAAAGTGAATTAAAAAAAGAAGATTATGAAGATTTCTTTACAACATTATCATATGACAAAGAAAAACCAATAAGCTATATACACACACATGCTGAAGGTAAATTGCAATATAAAAGCTTGTTTTACATTCCATCTACACCACCATTTGACATGAATAGAATGGATTATAAATCGCATGTAAAATTATATGTAAAACGCGTATTTATAACAGATGACGACAAAGAATTGCTACCTGTTTATTTGCGTTTTATACATGGTATTATTGATAGTGACGATCTGCCACTAAATGTTAGTAGAGAAATCTTGCAGGAAAATAAGATTTTAGAACAGATCAAAAAAGCATCTGTTAGTAAAATCTTAAGTATGATAGAATCTATAGCAAAAGATGAGGAAAAATATGTAAGCTTTTATTCAAAATATGGTAGTATATTAAAAGAGGGGCTATATAGTGATTATGAAAATAAAGAAAAATTATTAAATCTCATTAGAGTGTATTCTAAAGATGCATGCAAAAATATAAGTTTAAAAGAATACAAAGATTCTATGAAAGAGGGACAAAAAGGCATATTTTATGCAATTGGCAAAGATCTAGAAACACTAAAAAATAATCCTGTGCTAGAAAAATTTAAAGATTATGATGTGTTGTTGTTTATTGATGAAGTTGATAACTTTATAGTTCCTAGCATAGGTGAATTTAGTGGAACAAAATTACTTGATATATTTAGCAAAGAAGCTAATGAAGATATAAAAAATGAAATAAGTCAAGAACAAACAAAAGAGTTTGAAATCCTTATAGAATCATTTAAAGCAATAGAAGGAGTGAATGAAGTAACATTAAGCAACAATCTTACATCACCTTTGGCACTTACTAGCGACGGTATGCAAAATAGCTATATGGAACAGATCATGAGGCAAATGGGGCAGGAAATGCCAGAACCCAAGAAAAATATAGAAATCAATATTAATCATGAATTAATACAAAAAATTAATAAAGCATCTAAAGAATTGCAAGAAAAATATAGTAAAATACTTTTTGATGGTGCAAAAATTCTTGAAGGACAAAACCTAAAAGATTCAAAAAGCTATGTTGATAGTATAAACGAGATTCTACTCAAAAGCCTATAATATATAAATATGCTTAAATATGCTATAATGTATAAAATCATTTGGCATATTAAGGAATCTTATGAAACATATATTCATGTTTGTGCTTTTGTTTATTATAGGATATTCAAAAGAATATATGATAGATATATCACATTCAAGTGTAAGTTTTGCCATTAAACATTTAAGCGTGGCAGACACCATAGGCGTATTTAGAGAATTTGATGGAAAATTATTTATAGACAATAATAAAATCACAAAACTTGTTGGGAATGTCAAACTTTCAAGTATTGATACTCAAAATGAAGCAAGAGATGAAGAACTAAAAACAAAAGACTTTTTCTCAACTAATGAAGCCAAACTTGAATCTCTATATTTTAAAAATAATGTTTTATATAGCAACTTAACAATTAATGGTATAAAAAAAGAAGTACAATTTAAGGTAAAAATAACTGGTCCTATTAGAAATCCAAGCCTAGATAAAAATAAAATGCAACAAAATAAAAATCCATTCAATGCAACTGATATTCCAAATAATCCACTAACGATGAATAAAGATAGCGACTTAGATTGTGGTTGTTATGTAAGCTATGGAGATAATGTTGTAGGTGTGGAATTAAAAGGGAGTATAAATAGATTTGATTTTAATATATCACCAAAAACACCAAAAGAATTACTTGGCGAATATGCCGACATCAAGATAATACTAGAAGCATCAAATTAAAGTTTATATTTATGTGAAATCAAAAATCTTCAGGTTTATTTCATGTATTGTTGTTTAACACTTTTGATCTACATCATTCAAGTTTAGTCGTTTTTATTGTTGGTAAAATATGGCTATGATTTTTATTTTGTATTTTGTTTAAAGTTATTGCAATACTCATCATTCTTTTTCTTGATTCATAAAATAATTTTATAGCACAATGTAATCTTTATTTGCAAGAACAAACTCATATTTAATTATTTTGCTAATCACTAAGACTTGTTTTGTCTTTAGCGTCTCTCTATATGGATTCTAATAATATTTTACTAGCAATAAAGAATTGCTAGCACTACATTTATAGCAATCTCTTATTTTTTGCTTTAATGTTGCAAACACAAATAACCCATTTAACAAACAATAAAGTTAATCAAGCTTTCTTTGCAAGTAACCCTCTTTTGCAAGTAAATCTGCAATTCTTGCAAATACAGGTGCAGCCGTTTGCCCTGCATAATAATCCTCACTAGCTTGTGAGCCATATGCAACAACACCTATTGTGTATGTTGTTTTACCATCACTTGCATAGCCAAAGAAAGATCCATTGTAGATAGTCTCTCCTTCATGTTTTTCCCTTGCTGTTCCAGTTTTACCGCCAATTATAAGCCCATCAACATCTGCCCTTTTAGCAGTTCCTTCCTTTACTATTCTGTGTAAAAGCTTATTCATATAAATAGATGTTTCTTTACTTATTATTTGTCTGGGTGATTCAAGTGTTGGATAAAAGATTCTAGAATCTGGAGCAATAAATGTTTTTGTAACATGAGGTGTAACAAGAAAACCACCATTATTAAAAACCGCATAACTACGCAAAAGTTGAATAAAAGTCATTCTTAACCCATAGCCATAACTTGCCGCACCCTTTTCTACTTCTCTGCCTAAAATACTATTTTTTGGAAGTAATCCTGTTGCTTCATTTGCTATATCAACACCCGTATTCTCTCCGACGCCAAACATTTTAAACATAGATTCCATTTCTTTGCCACTTAATTTTTTTGTTAATTTCGTCATACCTATATTGCTTGACTTTATAAGTATTTGCTCTGGATTAGCACTTTTTAATGGTGAAGTATCTCTAATGGTAAAAGCTCTAAGTTTATATATCCCATCATGCAAATCTATAGATTCTCTAAAATCTATAAGTTTTCTATTAGCAAGGTATGAAAACACTAAAGGTTTTATAGTACTACCGGGCTCAAAAGAGCGTTCTGCTGCCGCCACACGCATTTTATTTGTAATGTCTTTATCTCTTTGTCCTATGTTTGGGTTAAATGATAGTGATGACGCTAAAGCCAATATTTCACCAGTATTTGGATCCATAATACCTGCTACTATCTGTTGTGCGTTATATTGTCTATTAGCATCTTCAAGAATTTTTTGAATTTTAGATTGCAATACTAATGGTATCGTTAATTGTATATTAAAGCCATCTTCGCGTTCAAATGATTGTGAATGCCTATTTAAAATAACATTACCGCTTTTGTCTGCCACACCTATAACCTTACCATCGCGTTTAGCAGACAAGATTCCATCCCTATATTTTTCAACACCAGATTGTGCTATAAGTTTCATTTTATCATCATAAAATCTACCTTCTATATTCCTTTTATCATAGTTTGTAAAACCTAGCAAAGGTTGCATAAAATTTTTAAAAGGATATTCTCTCTTTATCTGTTCTACCGCTACATCCAATCCTCTATCAATCTTTGTGCTTGCATTATTTTTCACATCTGAATTATATGTAAATATTGGCGTGTAGCACTCTTTCGATAAATCTATATCCTTATTCTTATAATCTACCAAAATTATATTTAACTTTTCAATAGCATTTTCTTGAGTAATATCTCCATTGTCCAAATCTCTCATAATTTGTAATACATCGTTATCTAATGGCGTTTGAGCACCTCTTTCACTCATAATCTGTGCCCTTGCAAACAATGTTTGAATGTCTGAATCTCGCAAACTAGTTTTATTAATATAACTAAATGTACATTTCTTATAAACTCCTAATCTAGCTAATTTTTGATTTAAAATTTTAAGATTTGCAGCGTCGATTGAATTAACATTATCTGCAATCAAAGCATTTCCACCCTTTAACAAAGCCTTATGTACAGCGTCCTCATCAAAATTTGCATAAAGGTGTAAAAATTTTATAAGCAATTGCCTTTTTTCTTCATATATAGATGGAACATATATACTGACCCTATATAGCTTTTTACTCGATGTAAGTATATAATTATCAAGGCTTGATATTTGACCACGCAAGGCAATATCCACATTAGCTTTTTGAGACCACGGATATTGACGAGATTTTTTGTTGTATGGATCCATATTAGGCGGTTTAACAATATTTTTTGCATAAACTGCTAACATAAATATCAGAAAACAAAGCAAGAACAAACCAAAAACAATAAAGAGTCTCCATGCTTTTAATGTTTTTGCCTCATTGCTTGTATATTCATCATTATCTTTTTGTGTACATATTGATACGGCTTTTTTTGCTTCAACTTTTGCCTGTCGTATTTGACGCTTTTTTCTCTCAATTTTTGAAAATGGCTTGATTGTTAAATTATTGCTAATCGCATTGTTGGAAATATGAATGCTTTGACTTTCTATAACAGAATCTAGCATTATAGAATCCACACTCCCACGCCCATCATCGCTACGAACACGAGTATCAGCACCCAATGGATTTTTACCTGCACCATCGGTATATATAGTATCTTTTGAAGGAAAAATATAAAAATCTGCTTGTTTATGAGATTTCTTACTTTCTAACCCCATATCCTTAAGAGATAATTCAAGTTTGCCATCGTCTGACTTAGAAGTCCCCTTTAAATCATCACGCATACAAAATTAGATAAAATTTCACCCATTAAACACTAAATCTGTGTTCTTAAAATCTCTTTATAAGCACTAATAGCTTTATTTCTAACTTCTAACATCAGCTTCATGCTTGTTTCCGCCTTACCTATAGTAATAGCAGCTTGGTGCAAATCCTTAACCTGTCCACTTGCCATATCAGCTAAAGCTCTATCTGATACTTCTTGAGAAGCATTTAACTCGTCTAGAGACTGCTTGAGAAGAGTTGAAAAATTACCCTGCTTACCTCTAACCTCGTTACTCACATCTGTTAGAGAAATATCACTAAGCCCAGGTGCTGCAATATGTGTAACTTGTGCCATTATTTCTCCTTTAACTTAATTTTGCCCTATGCTTGAAACATGGTAATAGCATTATTTGCCATATTTTTCGCACTTTGAAACGCTGCTACATTTGCTTGATATGCTCTTGTAGCTTCTACTAAATCGGTCATTTCGACAACAGGATTAACATTTGGATACGCAACATAACCTTGAGCATTAGCATCTGGGTGTGTTGGATCATATTTCATTAACGGCTTATTATCATCCCTAACAATTTTATCTATATAAACACCATTAACAGCAGGTGTTGGCTTCCTGCCATAATCACCTTCATCAAGAGGATCTGTATATTCAATAAGATTGTTATCTTTTGAGAGTTTTTTATTCAATTGTTTATTGAAATCAAACGCTCTAAATACAACCTCTTGCCTCCTATATGGACCACCTTCATCTGTACGCGTAGTATTAGCATTTGCAATATTAGCAGACACAACATTAACACGGACTCGCTGTGCTGATAAACCATAGCCACTAATATCAAAAGTACTCATAAACATATTAAATCCTTTTATCTAAACCTAACTAAAATAAAACTACAAATTCTTACCAGATTCTAAAGCATAAGCAAATATACCCTTATGCTTCTTAAGTGCAGAGGTAAGAGCCTGATACATAACAGAGTTCTTACCCATTTCACTTGTTTCAACATCTAAATCAACACTATTTCCATCGTTCCTAGCAAGATGTCCATCTCTAAAAAACAAAGAACCAGTTAGTGGATCTAGTTGCCCGCCCGGCAGATGTTGTGGCAATATTTGAGCCAATTTCAAAGTCTTCGATTTAGACTTGTTGTCAAAAACCCGTTCCGCTTTTTCGGCAAGCATATCTTCAAAATGAACATCTTTAGGGCGATAAAATGGAGTATCAACATTCGCCATATTGCTTGCTATTAGATCTTGTCTCAATGAACGATAATCTAACGCACTATAAACCAACCCATACGCTTTTGAGGTTTCAAAAGAAGTTCCTAACGCATTCGCTAGACTTTCCATAGTATTCTCCCTAATATCCATGTATAAAGTTTCAAACAATTTTATACATGGTAAGCAAATCCAATTCCAAGTATATGCATTGCAACGAAAAGTTGCCTTTCATTATACCTATGTTTTGTAAATATAACTATAAATGATTACATTTATTAACAACTTTGGAACATATGTCACATCAAATTATGTTGTAGATTATGATAAATTATATTTACCTTACTCAGTTGATTATAAAAGTGCATTTGAAACTTCTAGAACAAAATCAAAAGAAACAAGCACAAGGTAGGGCTTTAATGAAAATGAAATTATAGATATTACCAATATGATTTAAGACTTAGATTTTTCTTAATCTCTTCTAATTCATTTTTAAATATATCCGTACATTTTCATTCATTTTAATAACTCCAATCTAAACATATCTAAATATATAAAAGCTAATATCTTTTATATATATTTGTTAAAGCTAACTTTTGTTTCTAGTAATCTGGGATTAAAAAATCATCATTTTTTTTTGCGACTTTCCATCGCTATAATGCTATATTCCAAAACGCATGAGAAGTATAACCTACTATATCCAACAAATAATCTCTTACTTATTTTAATTTATATATATCCATCTTTATCCGAATTTGGAGTGGCTTTAAATTTAGTTGATTGGCTTACAATAGCTCGATTATTTCGATCTAACAAATGCTAAAAAATTCCTTTTTATATTCATTTGAACCATTATAAAAATACATTGATTCTTAATAAATCGTTTTTCTTCGTAGGAATTTATATTTTAATTCCACAATTACTTTATCTTCACGCAATAAAACAATATCATATTTCCATAGCTTTTATTCATTCTTTTCGGCTTTTTTCTCTGTTTCCTTTTGTTGCTCCACATCTTTTAATGTAACTACTAGTATTTAATACTCGCACATAATGCTATACTTAGTAATCGGTTAATCCTATTTTCTTGAAATGTATTTTTATCCTTTATATATAGATAACAAATTATTTATATTAAAATAAATTTAATATTTATTATAATATTTTATCAAATACTTTACACGCTATGGATTCTACCATTGTATTATTGCAATTTTGCTATTATATATTGCCTGCTTGCAAACTTGTATGCAATAAAGCATACACCCTCATTTGTGAGATTAATTTATTAAAAGAGATATATTTTTAGCAATGCTCTTACTATCAATCTTTAAATTTTCCTCAATTATTTGAGTATTTCCATGCTTTGCAAAAACATCTTCTAATTCAAAGCTTGCAATCTTTGGCATTTTTGATATTTCATTTTTATTTAATAAATCAAATGCTAGCCGCATTAAAGTACTACCAACTCCATTGATTTTATAGTTATCACTCATTATAAAAATATAATCATATTCACTAAAACATTTTCTTAGCATATCCTTATCTATTGGTTTGATTGATACTAGATCAAGAATTGAACTAACAATGCTATGATTAATATATAGATTAAAAAATACCTCAACCATTCTGCCAACACCATTACCATAACCAACAAGTAAAATATTATGCTTTTGTTTATCTAGTAAATTTGAATCAACAACACTAATTTCATTTGATGAAAAAAGCATTTGAGATTTACTTTGTTGTAAGCATAAATTATAACTATCAATATCCTTTATTTTCCTTAGGATAATATCTGATATGTCGCTTATATGAGAATCTTGTTCCTGTGTGTTTAGCATGGATTGCAATGTTGTATAATAAGCTTCTAGGGCAAACTTTCCTCTTGGATAGCGAATCGCTAAGGGAGTGTGAAAATTTTGTGAAAATTCCAACATACATTCTAAACTATCATTATCTCTAGGTGCCATTAAGCTTATATTTGGTATGCCCTGTAAATACGATATATCTAGTAATCCTTGATGTGTTTCCCCATCTTCTCCAACAATTCCGGCTCTATCAATGCAAAAAACAACCCCTAGATTCATAATGCACACATCATGAACAATCTGATCAAATGCTCTCTGCAAAAAAGTAGAATATATTGCAATATATGGTTTATACCCTTCTTTTGCCATAGCTGCCATAGATGTAACTGCGTGCTGCTCTGCTATTGCTACATCAAAAAATCTGTTTGGAAACTCATCTATAAGTTTATCAAGCCCTGTTCCACTCGGCATAGCGGCTGTAACTCCAACTATCTTTTGATTATTCTTTGCTAAACTCAAAAGCTTGTTGCTAAAAACTGCAGTTGGGCTTTTAATTGCATTTGTAGAAATTGTTTTGCCAGTACTTAAATCAAATGGTGCAACACCATGCCATTTTTCATACCTACCTTCAGCTATTTTATAACCCTTACCTTTTATTGTTTGACAATGTATTAGAACAGGTCGATTTACATTTTTTACACTTTTCAATGTTGCTACTACTTCTTCAATATCATTGCCATCAATTGGTCCTATGTAATCTATACCAAATTCTTCAAATAATAATCCGGGGGTAATTAGTTTAAAGCTCTCTTCAAATCGTTTTGCTATAAAAGTAGTACCATTTGGCATTTTATCTACAATTTTTTTAATCTTTTCTTTCATGGACTGATAAAGTGGGCTTGCAATAGTCTTTGATAGAATCTTAGATATAGCACCTATCGGCTTTGCTATACTCATTTCATTATCATTTAATATAATTACAACAGGAAGTTTCAAATCCCCCAATTCATTCATAGCCTCATATACTAATCCAGCACTCATAGAACCATCACCTATCATTGCTAATGGCATATAAATATCATTGTTTAATTTTTTTGCCTTTGCTGAACCAACTGCTAAAGATAAAGAAGTAGAACTATGCCCTGCTATAAAATAGTCTAAATTGCTCTCATAAGGAGCTAAAAAACCACTTATGCCATTGAACTGCCTTAATGTTTCAAAATCTTTATATCTCCCAGTTAGCAATTTATGCGCATAAGCCTGATGGCTAACATCATATATAAATGGATGTAGTTTGCAATCAAAAACAACATGCATTCCCAATATAAGCTCAACTGCACCAAGTGTTGAGCTAAGATGCCCCCCATTTTTACTAACCACTTCCAAGATTCTATGTCTTATTAAGCTGGCTATGCCTTCTAATTCTGCCTTGTTTGCATTAGATAATAAATGGCGTATATCTTCACCTAATTTAAATTTATCTAATATATTCATATTGCTAGTATCTTGTTGCATAAATAAATTACTCTTTTCTTGTATGCCATCTGCGTTATTTTTAATACTGCCTTCCAAGTTTATAGATTTTAAATCTATGATATTTTGCATGACATTCCTTTCAATAGCATAATCTTAGATGAATAATATAGTCTAGTTCTGTATTATAGCATTATTTAAGGTATAATTTTAAGACCTAGTAAATAAATGGTGCTTTGAAATAGAGTATATACCAAACAAATAGTTTGATACAACCTAAACCCATACATCAAGATTGCATGGATTCAGTCTCTACAATTTTAAATATTTAGATACTAACCCTACACTGCTAGAATCAAATCTTTATATTAGAGTGTTTTTAGATAATAGCTAACAACCTCTTATTATTTGCAATACACTCAAAAAACTCACATTATATAATTGTATGCCAGAAGTCATATTTTTAACAGATAGTGTTTTTGTATTAAACTCTTCTTCACCTATAATGATACTAAATTCATGTCCCTTAGCATTTGCATATCCTAACGATTTTTTAATCTTCACAGAATCTGGATATACCTCAGCCATTATATTGCTTTGACGCAATGATTCTGCAATTTTATGTGCAAAGGCAAAGTAATCACTTTTCATAGATATTACTAAAACTCGTGCCATTGTTTCTTTTAACTTTAAAATATCTAGCTCCATTAATGCTGTTATAAGTCTATCAATACCTATGCTTGCACCAACACCACTTAATCGTTCTTTGCTAAAGCTTTGCGTTAAATTATCATATCTACCACCACTACAAATACTACCAATATTTTTTAGTCTATTAAGCGTTGTTTCATATACAATCCCAGTATAATAACCAAGCCCCCTAGCAATGGAAAAATTAACTCTAATGATTGAAATATCAAGCTCTAAATTATCTAAAATTTTAAATACAGATTCTAACTCCTGTAATCCTTTACTAAGCATTTGATTATAACCTTTAAGATAACTTACTTCTCTAAAAAAATCCTCATAGCAAGAGGTTTGTTTAATTGTAACTAAATTGCAAATATCTAAAGCTTGTTGTTCATCTATATTTAATTCATGTTGCAATTCTTTTTGAACTTCATCAATTCCTATCTTATCTAGCTTATCGATGATTCTCAATCCAGATTCTATATTTTCACTTAATCCAAAATATTCAAAAATGCCATTTAAAATATCACGATGATTTATCCATATAGTAAATTCTTGCAATCCAATAGATAAAAGAGAACTTTGAATAACTTGCAGAATCTCCGCATCACAACTCAAAGAATCACTACCTATAAAATCAAAATCACATTGTGTAAATTCCCTATATCTACCCTTTTGTGCTTTTTCCCCTCTGAATACATTTCCTATAACATACCTTTTAAATGGCATTTCAATCTCATTTCTATGTTGTGTTATAAATCGTGCTAAAGGAACTGTTTGATCAAATCTCAACGCCACATCCCTATTGCCATTATCTTTGAATCTATATAGCTCTTTTTGTATTTCATCGCTTCCCTGTTTTATTAAAACCTCTGCATATTCCAAATGTGGTGTTTCAATTGGCATAAATCCATAGCTTAAAAAAACATTACTTACTTTGTCTAATATGCTTGACTTTGCGTATGCCTCTTTTGGCATTCTATCGCGAAAACCACTTAGTGTGCGAGGTTGCACAAAAGTACCATTCATGCTATCTCCATATGTTAAAATTAAAAAACAATTATATAACAATAACATGTAAATAGAGACTTTTTGATATTTTTATGATTATTTTTATGTATATACACTAAATGATTCAAAAATGGCACATATTTTGCTTTATGTAAGTCAAGTGCAAGGTTTGCACAGAATTTACTCTTTAATAAGGACATTACAATGAAAGTTAAAATTTTAGCGGCTTCAGTTATTTCTATAGCATTTTTAACTGGTTGCACAGAAACTAGCTCAAGTGTTGATAATTCAGCTTTAGTTCCACCTGCTGCAGGTGGTCCTGCTCTAGCACCTTTATCTGTTCCTACTTATCCGCCTGTTGGATATAATGCTAATCCAAGCGTTATGGCTTCTGCTCCTGTTGGAAATAGTGGTATAGTAGCACAACCTACAACACCACCTATAGCTGCTCCATCAATGCAAGCTTCTTACCCAATGGCGATGCAAGCAGGTCCAGCTGTACCACCATCACAATATGATTATAATCCTGCTCCAAGGTATGATAGGGGAGATTATTCAAGAAATACAAGAAGTGGTAGCGGTGGCTATGAGCAAGGTTTTGAACGCACAAATGCAAGAGATAATTTTAGCGATATGAGGAAAGGTGCAAGTGATAGTGATATTTCTGTAGGTATTCAAAATTCACCATTATTAACACCTAACAATGTGATTGAGATACAAGCTGTTGGCATGGGTGTAGCACCAGAATCAACTATATCTCCAGCACAAGCCTTAGCATTAGCTAAAAGAGCTGCCATTGTAGATGCTTATAGGCAAATTGGTGAGAAAATGTATGGTATTAGAATTAACGCAAACGATACAATAAGAGATGCTATAGCTCAAAACTCAACAATTAAGGGCAGAGTGCAAGCTTTAATTAAGAATGCAGAGATAACAGAAACTGCCTATAAAGATGGCTTATGTCAAGTAAATATGGAAGTGAAACTTGATGGTAGAATTTGGCATCGCGTTTTAAACAATGCCTAATTTTGCAAAAAAGATTATAAATTTTTGTAAGAATGTGTTAATATTGCAGGAACAAAAAATATAAAAAGGCTATTGATGTATAAGGTTTTTGTAAAAAGTGCGGGTATATGTATATTGGGAATGCTTATGGTTGCTTGTTCATGGAAAGAGGACCCGGAGCTAGCAAATCAGAAAAATCCCGATGGCATTTACTATCCTACTTCAAACCCGGGTACCTCTAGTAACCAAGGTTCAGTAGATAGTGTATTTACACCACAGGAGCAAGAGCCACAAAATATTATAACTAGTAATGTAAAATTGATATACATCAATACTGCACCATTCAAGTTTTACGACTATGCTAGGCTTAACACATATCAAAGTGGACTTGTTAAGTTAGAGCTTTTTAAGTATGCACAAACCATTGGTAGCATTCGGATAAAGGCAGGCAGAATGTGTGTTCTAACAGAATGTAGCTATAAATGGCCTATTTCTAAAAAGTTTTTTGGAAAAGTTAGCTATGGCGATTTATTTGAAGACATATTGTTTGCCAGAGATATATTTGGTGGTAAGGGTAAGCAAGTTGGTCCCGGTGGAATAGCAGTGCAAAGATTCCAACAATCCGGCGAAATGATCTACTATGAGAGAAAACCCGGACACACCTTATTTAAAAACATGTCCACAGGAGTAACCATTGGGGTTGATGACTACAATCCCTTATCACCTGATAACGGCGTTCAAAATTCTTTGAAGATTCCGCAATAGTGCAATAGTATAGTAAGAATACGAAAATGTTGTTGCATAAATACTATAAAGCACAATGCATTTAGTAGCGAATTGCACGATAATGTATTAATCCTGCTTGTGCTATTTATGTATCATAACTACGCGATAGTCTATACAATTAATAAATATTCATTATTTCTTTAGAATTTTTGGATCTGTATAATTTTATTTGTAAAATCCATATCTATATTTCACTCAAATAACCATTTTAAAATCTTTAATCTATCTAAACCAAAGATCTTTTTATTAAATGGTGGGTATCTAAATGGCATATCAAATGAAATTGGGGAAATATAGATTCCTTTCTTGCGGCTAAAAGTCTCCATGCTAAACTTACCATGATACACCCCCATACCACTATTACCAACACCCCCAAATGGTAAAGAATTGTTTGCTACATGCAATACACAATCATTAATGCAACCTCCGCCAAATGTAACACTGCGTGAGATATAATCTTGCAATTTTTTATCATCACTAAATAAATACAATGCAAGCGGAGAATCAAATAGTTTAATAAATTCTAGGCAAGATTCTATATCCCTGTAAGCAAATATTGGCAATATAGGTGCAAATATTTCTTCTTGCATTATCCTTAATGATAAAAGGTTATTACAATTAGAATCTTTTATTGATTTGTCGGTATGAGTTTGCAATTTATTCATATCATTGTCTTGCAATGCGATCGTATTTTCTAGATTCCCAAACTCCAATAATGTAGGCGATAATTGCATTGTATCATGATTTATAACTCCACCAAATGTAATATTTTTATTATATCCCTTTTGTATTACATCATCTAAAAGGCTAATTATCCTATAAAAATGCCTTTTAGATATAATCCTACCATAATCGCTAGAATCAAGTATATATTTGTGTAAATCTACACTATCCACACTAGCATTTGGAGCGTAAAACGCTTGCAAACTTTTTTTTATATGTATAATTAAATCATCATATAATTGTTCTTTTATAAACAAAATATCGGGGGCAACACATGTTTGTCCGGCATTAATAAACTTTCCCCATGTAATTCTTCTTGCTACTTTTTGTATATCCCTACAATCTTGCACAATACATGGATTTTTACCACCTAGCTCAAGTGTTATTGGTGTTAAATGCTTTGCTGCATGCTGCATTACTATACGCCCTATATTCATATTGCCTGTAAAAAAAATATAGTCAAATCTTTCTTGTAACAAAGCCTCTCCCATAGACTTATCACCACAAAATACATGCACAAACTTACTTTCAAATACTTCCTTTAACATTGATTCTAGAATCATAGAGGAATTTTTAGAATATTCAGATGGTTTTAATACCACACAATTACCAGCAGCTATTGCACCTATTAGCGGTATTAAACTCAGATGAAAAGGGTAATTCCATGGAGATATAATAAGCACAATTCCATATGGACTATAATATATTTTGCTTTTCCCACCTATATGACTTAAAGGTGTTTTTACAGCTTTTATTCTCATTTGTGCTTTTAACCATTTTTTTGCAAACTTTATTTCTTCATATATTTGCATTATTTCTGTTATATAAGATTCTGTTTGTGATTTCCCTAAGTCTTCATATAGGGCATTGTATATTTGATCTTCATATTTTTTTACACATGAGTTCAAAGCATCAAGCATATATAATCTTGCTTGTATATCTAATCCATTGCGTTTAAAATATTCCCTTTGAATATTGATTATCTCTCTTGCATATGTTTGCACTGCTCACCTCATAAAATATTTAACAAAATAACATAAACAATAAACAAAACAAGTAACAAGTTGCATTAAACCAACCAAATTTATATAAAACATAGTTATGTCTATATGCAATAAATTACACAAAATTAGATTCTATCTTTTTTCAAATCAAACTTTGAATACATACAGGGATTCCAACACCTAAGCGATATTTAGCCTTTGGTTATATTTACCCTTAAGCCACCAAAATATTGCAACCATTAACAAAATACCAACAATATAACCAATAATTAGAGAGTCTAGTAAGCTAGCAATACCAAAACCAATAAAAGCCACAAATGCACTTATACTAACATATGGTAATTGTGTTACAAAATGACTTTGAACAGAGCAACCAGCACCAGTAGCTGATAATATTGTGGTATCTGAAATAGGTGAGGCATGATCCCCATAAACTGCACCAGAAAGTACAGCAGACATAACGAGGCTAAATTCGACTGAATTAACACTTGATATGCTTAATCCAATAGGTAGCATAATAGCAAATGTCCCCCAACTAGTTCCCGTACAAAATGCAATAAATCCAGAAATAAGAAAGGCAACAAGTGGTATTGCCACATGTGCATTTAAGCTATTAGCCTCTAAAAATTCCTTTGCAACATTTGCAAGATAAATTCCTGTTTGTAAATCACCCTTAATCACAGGTCCAATACTCCACGCAAAAACAAGAATCAAGCATGCGGGTATCATAGAGGCAACACCAATTTTAAAAATAGGTAAAAAAGATTGTGTATCAAGATGTTTCCAAGATATTATAACACTAATTATTAATGCGAATAGACCGCCCCAAAAGAGTGAAAAAGAAGTTTCTGTATTTGCAAGCATATCTATAATATTCAAACTATTGCTAGCCATGTAACCACTATATAGAATCAAAAAACCAACAAATAAAATCAATGCAACAATAGGCACAATCAATAAAGCAATATTGCTACTAGCTTTTTGCTTTGTGTCTAAAAAATCCTTAACACCAACATTAACATTTCTTTGCATAGTTGGTAAATTTATCTGCCAAGCAATTGTTAAGAAAACAGCTAGAAGTGCAAACCACGCGTAATAATTACCCCAAATGCTAGATAGCAATGTAAAAAAATCTTGTTTGCCATCAAGTGTAGCCATAACACCAAGTATGTATGCACCCCAGCTAGAAATAGGCATAAGAATGCAAATCGGGGCTGAAGTAGAATCTATTATATAGGCTAATCTTTCCCTACTAGATTTATTTGCATCATTAAGAGATTTGCTTAATTGTCCAACGGTTAATGCGTTAAAGTAATCATCAATAAATATTACAATTCCTGCAATAAATGCCAAAAACTCAGAACCTCTAGCAGTCTTTACCCTATTTCTCGCCCATTTAACAAATGCAGATATGCCACCAGAATGTGAAATCACTTGAGTAATAATGCCAAGTATAAATAGAAAACCAAAAACATAAAGGTTTGAAACCTCTATTCTTAAACCATCTGCATTATCATCCATGTTGTAGAATACATCAACAATTTTCTCAAAGATATATCTTAACGAATAGACAAGCGATTCTGTAAAGCCAGACTGCGTATGAAATCCAATCATAAATCCAGCAATTACAATACCAACGAACAATGATAAAACAACTCTCCTTGTAATAAAAACGAGTGCAATAACGCATAATGGGACAATCAAACTTAATGCCGAATCTGCATACATAAAAAACCTTTTTATAAATATATATCCAAATAAAGAAACAAGTAATTACTTGCTTTTTAATCCTATTATTCTTCCTTTAGACAACTATTATATTAATCTAAAATATTAAATGTGATTACTTTGGAGATTTTATTTTTGGCACATAGTAATAAATTGCTTTTTAATATGTTGTCATTATAAAACTTGTTTTGAGTACATTGTAAGCCTAAGTTAGCCATATGTTGCATGGTTGCAATCTAAATCGTACTTTTTAGTATCTTGTATTTTATCCGCATAAAATATTAATTAATGCAGATAGAATCTAGCCTACAACATTCACCATTTTAACTTCCCTGTTCTACCCTCTCTTTGTAGAATATTTTCAACATCGTGCATATTTTTAATCTGTAATGTTTCACCATAGAGATTACAAATACCATTTAATGCACCATAGATTCCGCAATCATTATTGTAATATGCTTTTTGATAGTCCATAAACATAGCTATATTATTAATTCTTTCATATTCTACATTCTATACACAATAAGCATGTTATTATCTTTTGCAGTAAGATAATGCTAATAAGCAAATATACACACATAAAAGCATATCCTAATATCTATGTGTATTTACATGGTTTTTTTGTATTTGGTTGTTTTTATGCAAGCATAAGTCAAATAGATATAAATATAATTATAATGAAGTATATTGTATTTATGTGGTATTTAGGATAGAAATATGGATTACTTAACAATTGTTTAGTTTTTTCTACCATTTGCTACTATTTTTAGATATTTGTTATTTTGCATTGACTTGTTTTTTTTTTTTGTAAAATCATCAAACGACTTTATATGTCTTTATATATTAATAAGGAGTTATATTTATGTTTTTAAATCTACTGGATAAAGAAGAAAAGGTTGCATTTTTAGAGATTGCACACCATTTAGCATGGAGCAATAATGATTTTTCAGACAAGCAAAAAGCCATTATTAAAACTTATTGTATAGAAATGCAAATTAATGATATTAGCTATGATGAAAAAGGCTTTAATCTTGCAGAAACACTTGCAAAAATTACACACCCACAAAGCCAACGCATTATATTATTAGAATCTATGGCATTAGTCTTTGCAGAGCATGTTGCACATTTTGATAATATACATAAGGAAGAAAAGCGAGTTATTGAAGAGATGATAAAAGCCTTTCATCTTACGCAAAATCATGCACTTATTTATAGTGAATGGACTAAAGCTGTGCTATCTTTAACAACGCAAGGTAGGGCTTTAATTGAATTATAGTTTTCCTTGCACACAATGTGG
>JARHYT010000035.1 GCA_029264775.1 Helicobacter sp.
ATAGAATCCAAAATCACACAAAGCTTTGAATTACAAAAGAAATCTAAAGATTTACTAGAAACTGCAAAGAAAAAAGTAGAACACGCTATCAATAAAAGCTAGCATAGTCGATATTTTAAAACAAACATTAAAAGCAATATTTAGTTATCTTAATTATAAAGTTATATTGGAAATAAAAAATTAAATTTTTTTAATAAAAATACGATATTTGCCTATCAAGTGTAAGGGGTTTATATGAAAATAAAAAACGCATGTTTATGCTTAGCCTTATTGACTTTAAGTAATAGCTATGCAAAAAGTTTATACGAGAGAACAGCATATGTAAAACCACAAGAAAAGGTTGTGAAAGAAATTAATGCAAAGAGTAAAACAGGATTTATGATAGGAATCGATAATAGCTATACCCTACATCAATATGACATTTATAGAAGTTTGAATGTTAGTATAGGTGTGTTTATGGGATATAATGTGTATTTTAATGATAACTTTGGATTAAGGCTCTTTGGAAGTTATAGTAACTTTATTGAAGATTTGGGAATGTCAAGCAGACAAACAAACTATGTTGATACAAATAGATTTGGTTTTGGAGTTGATCTTTTATATGACTTTTTTAACAATAAAGAATTAGGATTAACTTTGGGAATATTTGGCGGAATTAACTTTGGATATGATTTGCAAGCATATGATATAGAAAATGTACATAATGCGTTTAAGAGAAACGGATTTTATTCATCTACATCTTTAGGATTTAATATAATTTTTAAATCTAAAAATAGAATAGATATAAGCTATAGATACGCATTTATAAATAGCACCTTCACAGACAATACTATAAAAGTAACTGGTAGTGCAGTATCTCCATTCGCATTAAGCATTGCATATAGTTTCATATTTTAAGTCCATGATATACTAAAAATTGCAAATTCAAAATTAAACAACAGCGTATTAAATAGATAATTATTGATTTCATAAAATAAAAAATTAATATATATACCCCAAGTCATACATGCTATTTGCTAGCTGAACCAATAAAGGTCCGCCTCTGCTACCACCACCGCCATGTTCTATAAGAATTGTAATAACATACTTTGGATTCTCATATGGCAAAAAAGCAGTAATCCAGCTTTGAGAGCGATGCCAATATTCCATATCTACTTCCTTTTTACGCTTGATTACATCTTGAGATATACCCACTACTTGTGCCGTTCCTGTTTTACAAGCTAGTTTTACTTTGCTACCCCGTGTTACACGATATGCTGTGCCTAGCGGATCTGAACATACTTGATACATACCGAGTCTTAATGCCGGTAATTTTGATTTTTCAAAATCTGATAATACATCTTTTGATGGCATATTAGTTGGAACCCCACCAAGCTCTTTAGCAAAATGTGGTGTAACCAATTTATTATTCGCAATCAATGCGGTATATCGTGCAACCTGCATTGGTGTAGCAAGAAATGAACCTTGTCCTATGGAAGTAACAATTGTATCTCCAATATACCATTGTTGTGAATAATTTCTCATTTTCCATTCAGGAGTAGGAAAATTACCTGCATTTTCATATGGCAGATCTACTCCTGTTTTAATACCAAATCCCATTTTATTCATCATTGTAGCAATATTATTTATACCTGCAATTTGTGATAATTTATAAAAATATACATCTACACTTTCTCTAATAGCTTTATATAAATCTGCACTGCCATGCCCTCCTGCTTTCCAATCCCTGAATTTATGCTTATTTATTTCTATGAATGGTGGCGTAGAAATAACTGTTTTTTCTGTCGTATTAGTAAATTCTAAAAAGGCTAATGCCATACCCATTTTTATAACAGAACCGGGAGGATATTGTCCATTTATAAGTTTATTAATAAGCGGTTTGTATGGATTCTCAAGAAGTTCTTTGTATTTTTTATGTGAAATTCCACCTATGAAGTCATTAATATTATACTCTGGATAACTACCTGCTGCAAGTATTTCGCCATTTCTAGAATCCATTATAATTGCTGCACCATTAAGATCGCTAAATATAGAATCTAATTTTTCTTGCAACCTCATATCAAGGCTAACTTTCATATCATTATTGCTTGTTGCTTGAACTTCTTCAATAAGTCTTAATTGTTGATTAAAGCTATTTACCTGTATTGTTTTGAAGCCCAATTGCCCCTGCAAAAAAGTGTTATATTGTTTTTCAATACCCTGCTTTCCAATAATCTTTGTATATTTAGATATTGGTTCATTCTCTCTATCTTTAGCATCGCTTGCACCTATATAACCTATGATATGTGCTGCTGATGAATTATTAGGATAAAACCTCTTTGTGGTTGGTGTTATAACTATATTCTTCTCTTGAGACATAATGGCATATATAATTTGCATTTGTGCATAGGGTATAAATTCTACTAATGTAACAGGTGTTCGTCTATAAATACTATTAAACTTCTTATATATAGCATATAATTCATCTTTATCAATATCGATAATATGCGTGCCAATAAAATCTATTTCTTTTATAAGCTCATCATCACTAAGACGATTTTTTAAAGATAGACTAAATCCAAGCTCATTTATTGCTAAAGGTTCATTGTTTCTATCAAGTATCTGCCCTCTTGTTGGAATGAGAACCTCTGTTTTAATGGTATTTTCAGAAGATAATTTATCATAATAATCATGCCTTGCAATAGTAAGGATATAAAGTTTTACAATTAGAATAAAAAAAAATATCCCAAAAATAGAATATAAAATCTTAAAACTTGTAGATACTTTATTCATCTTAATCTTTCGTAATATAATAATAAATGAGTGCTAATATAGAATCCATAGCAAAATAATAAAAGTATAATGTAGAAAATTCTAGAATTTGTGTCTTAAACAAAACATTACATAAAAGCATGCCAGCAAAATAAAATATATATAACGATAAGACATAAACTAAAATAAAAATGACATTAACTAACAATAAAGATTCTAATTGTTGTGCTATAAATAAATGAACAATGAAAAATACACATGGGATAATACCTATGATTAATGATTTATCAAACTCATAAAAAAATAAACATATCAAAATAATAGCAGGTACATAAAACATTTCATTATCATAGTTTTTATGAAACATTAAAAATAAAATACCCATTAATGGTGGCAATGTGGGATAAATGTCGCTAGCACTTATATAGAATATATAAAATAAAATTCCAAAAACAATATAAAAAAAATACTTTGTTCTTGTTTGCTGTTTGTATAACATAAATAAAAACTCTTTTTTATTTGAATTATACATGATTATATTTTCAAGTTCAATACCTAGTATATAAAAATATGTCTATTTACAAATATCAATAAATATAAGCATACATAGCCACATTAAAGAAATAAATTATATAAACAACAATACACAAATAAATGTAATATATGAAATAATATTTATACCCAATAATTCATATTAATATAAAACTAATTAAATTATATAATAACCAATTATTAATCTAGCCTTCTTCTTAGTAAATTATATTCTAACGCATAGCATATTATTTATTATAAACTGATACGGCAAAAAACTAACTCTAATATTTATATTCACAAAGATTCTATGCAATTAAAGATAAATGTTTATAGCTCAACCATAGTTGTTATCTGTTTAATCGCATTTTGTGTTCTTTCTGCTAGTTTTCTAACCTCGTCTGCTACTACCGCAAAACCTCTACCATGTTCTCCTGCTCTTGCTGCTTCTATTGCTGCATTTAATGCTAATAGATTTGTTTGATCAGAAATCTCTCCAATTGTTGCAATAAGACCTTTTACATTCTCTATTGTTTGTTTTATCTTTTGATTTTGTTCTATTTCAATTTCCCTAGAATGCTCATTTTGTTTTAATGAATGTATATCAGATAAAACGCCTACTATTCTTGTTGGTTTTTTATTGGAATCTAAATGTGTTTGAACACTAACTTTTATATAATGATATCCATCATCCCTAGTCTTCATCATAATTTCACTCTCAAAAAATTCCTTTTTACCATCTATACATTCCTGTAAATTCTTTTTAAATTGTTCGATATAATCGCTATGCACCAAAGAAAAAAGTAAAACATGATTTGGTTTTTTAGTATCTATATTAAACATCTGCTCTATTCTTTGGGAATACCAAAATATATTCTGATTGGATTCTATATTAGCATGTTTTAGTGTTATATCCCAAAGTGCATCGCTTAATATATTTTGGGACAAATTAAATCTTAAAGTAATATCATCCAAAGATTCTTTACTTATCATTTCATAATGTATATCTGTAAGAGAACCAGCTATTAACCTTGCAGTCTTATTTGAGTTTCTTTTGATCGTTCCAGTAGCCTTATACCATTTATACTCACCGCTCTTTGTTTTCAACCTATACACAACATCATAAGGTGTAGAACCTGTAGTATCTTGCAATGACCTTGCAAAAGCATCTAAGGTGTTTTTAGAATCATCAGGATGCAATAATGAAGACCAACTACCAAGCAAGTTTGGAAAATCTCTTGTATCCTTATAGCCTATTAAATAACGAAATTTTTGAGACCATATAAAAGGTGTGTCAGGTTTTAAATCTCCACTTTCTGGATATTCCATATACCATAATCCATCTCTAGAGGTTTCAAGCATTAATTCGAAAATTTCAATCTTTTTCTGCAATGCTTCTATGATGTCGCTATTTTCTTTCTGCTCCTTAATTAAATCTGTTTTATTTGATAACTCCTTTTCATATAAAGAATAAAATGATTCTAATAAAGTCCTTAATTCATCATTTTTACAACTCATTATAACCTTATTCAGATCTGCTGTGTTGCCACTAGAAAAAATATTTATCAATTCTTTTACCTCATCAAATAAAACCTTAGAATTGTTATTAAATATATTTGCAAACATAGAAATCACCTTTATATTTATAATTAGAAATTTTATCATAAAGTTACCAGTATAGCGAGTTATATATACAAATTTATTATAAATAATGAAAAGTTTTTAAAATGAAAAAATCACACTTTTATACAACATACTAGTGCTTAACTAGATATAAAATAATATAATGCAAAAAATATATTTTTATATTGTTATGTTACTCAAAATTATATTTTATCTAATCTAACTAGGAATATAAAACTATAATTATAAAATATTTACTAATTTTTTATTACATTTTTAGAATAAAATTACTTGTTCTTATACCATTTGGGAATATTCTCCATGCCAGAACCTTTAAACATATTTTTCATGCTTTTTGCCCTAACCTCCCAATAATCTAATAATTGATTAAAACTT
>JARHYT010000098.1 GCA_029264775.1 Helicobacter sp.
ACTCATTGCCAATTAAATTAAATTTACACATTCCGCTTCTTTATAAACCATTCTTTTCAAATGGACAAATAAAAGAAGATAATAGGCTCATTATGAATTATGATATTGCTAGTATATTTTGTGATAATTTAAAAAATGTTTGCCCACATAAAAAAGAAAACATACTAAAAAGATTAAATGACTATAGGGAAGTTATTGTATTTGGTGTATTGAGTTGGCAGATAAACAAACAATTGCCAAATGCTTTTTTACTAGAAAATTTTTACAAATTTAAATATGGTAATATTTATGATGCTAATAATTGGGAAGCTATTCAATACTAATATACTACAACGAAGTGATAAATATACAAAATTATCAAATGTTTGGAGTATTGACATAAAGCAAACAGCAAAATATAGTGCTACATTAAAGATCTACTAAATACATTAACTCAAAAACTCACAAGCCTGTGCTATGTTAGAGAAAAATAAAATACCTTCTTTCAAACAATATTCCCTTGCTGACTTGACATTCTCTCCGCCGAGCAAAATAGGAACAATCTTATGCTTAAAATCATATTTTTTTAGAATCTGGACTGTTCCTAATGCATCTGTCATATCTTGAGGAGTAACAAGCATATATATTAAATCAAGGTTGTCAAAGTTATCTACAATTTTTAATGTATTTTCATACCTATCTGGCAAAGCATCACCTATAACATCTATTGGATTATTATGAGACCACATAGGAGGCAACACAGAATCTAATTCAAGCTTTTGTTTTTCATTTAATTCATAAAGTGTTTTATTGCCTGCCGAAATAGCGTCTGTCAAAACCGTTCCGGGACCACCAGCATTTGTTATAATCGCAACATTCTTTATATCTCTAAATAATGGTGCAAATATAAGTGAATCAAGCGTATTAACAACCTTTACGCCAAGACTTTGCATAATACCATTAAACATAGCATAATTTCCACTTAGATTCCCTGTGTGCGAAAATGCTGCTTTCTTTGCGGCATCAGATTTTGCTGCCTTAAATAAGTAAATAGGCTTTTTACATTTTCTGATACTCTCACATAGAGATCTACCCCTTGCAACTCCTTCTAAATACAACGATATGCTTTCACAATCCTTTGCATCATTTAACATTGGAATTATTTCTGCACTCCTTAGATCTACCGCATTTCCAACACTAATAAGATGTGAAAACCCTATCTTAAGCTCTGCTGCTCTATCCATAAGAGATGCCAAGACGGCTCCACTTTGCGATAAAAATGCATGCGTTCCGGCATGAACTAAGCCTGTGCCAAATGTAATATTTAATTTTTCTTCATTCTCATAGAATCCAAGACAATTTGGACCAATGACATTAAAATTATACTCTGATGCTAGCTTGGCGATTTCATCTTCCTCTGCTTCATGACCGCTTTCTTTAAAGCCTGCTGTAATGATAATTAAATTTTTTAGTTTTTTCTTAACTAACTCATGAATTGTTGGTATCACAAACTTTGCACCTATAACAATTACTGCAGTATCAATATTACCTTCAATGTCGCTAACACTTTTATATAACTTTTTTCCAAAAAGCTCACCACCTTTAGCATTTACATACAATAAATCACCTCTAAAGCTTTGTGCATTTTTTGCAACTGTGTATCCAGTCTTCCCTTTCTCGGTACTCGCACCAACTATAACAACTCTTTCATTAACTAAAAAATTTGGGCGAGGCTTTTCTCTAACTGCTTCTATATAATCTGACTTGCCTTTTAAAATTCTAGCATCTACTGCTATTAATCCGTCCTTTGTTAGTTTTAATGGATTAATATCAAATTCTTTAATTTCATGTTCCTTTAACATCTTCTGCACACTCTTAACAAGTTCAACTACCCATTTTTCTTGATAATCAAACCCCCTAAAACCATGAAAAAGCTTAGAAATCTTTGTTGTGTTTAACGCCCTTATTATTTCATCTTCTCCTGCGTTTGCCTCCATATAACACACATCTTTATAAAGCTCTAAATATATGCCACCTTTGCCAAATAATATAACATTTCCAAATGTAGAATCCTCAACACTTCCTATGTATAATTCTTCACCAAATACCATTTGTGTAACTATAAAACTATCATTAGAATCTAGCAATATGTTATGTTTTTTTAGATTTTCAATAATTTGCTCTCTACCTTTCTCTAAATCATCATTACTTAAAAGATTTAATACAACACCACCAACATCACTTTTATGAACAACCTTTGCAGATTGAATCTTTATAACTGCGGGGAAACAACTAAACTCTATCTTATCATTTATACCAACACTTTTGCGTTCTGGTGTTTTTATGCCATACTTATTTAGAAACCCATACAATTCATTTTCACTCAAAGTCTGATGTGCCATGATTATCCTCCCAAACTAACATAATTATTAAAGATTGTATATAAATTAATTTGAAATGTAGTCAAATGATTATTAATTTTATTTATTTTCATCTTTATTTTTTCTTTTTTACCCAGATAGATTTCTTTGCATTTTAAAAATACAATGTAATTTATGTATAAAATTTTATATTTTTATTATGTAAGGTGTGATTTTTAATATCTTTTATATATAATGTAGAATTTGTAAGCAAAAAACTGATATATTAAGACTAATGGAATTTTGGATGACTGCCAATGGTGTATATGCAATTAAAAAAGATAATATTATAGATAATGCTAATGAACAATTAGAATTTGATTTTGAGAAATTGATCAATGAAAAACTTATCATGCCTCTAGAAACCGGTAAAGCTTATCGCACATCTATTCAAGAATTTCAGCCTCTTTATTCTAGCTCATTTCTAAGTCGCTATGAAGAATTTGGACTACATAAAGATCTACAAAATGGATATATGAATAGTAATAATATTTTTTTTAAACCATATGTTGTTAGTTTTGAGTTTAGGTATGATGAAAGTTTTTTAACAAATTTAAAAGACTTATTTGCAAAAGTATCTAGCAATAGATATTGTGACACCATAATAAGTGAAATAAATGATTTAAGACTTTTTGATATACCATGTGCAATATTCGGAGATTTTGATTTGGATTATATAAAGGGGGAGGGATGGTATATGGTTAAATACTTCTATCTTGATACATTCCAATCTATCAAACTTGAATATTCTAGATTGATTGCACAAAAATTAAATAGATTTTCTTCTTATCTTTATTTTTCATTAATAGATTCTAATATGAAACATGTTGTTGGTGTATATTCTGATTTTCGTGATTATAGTCTTGAATATTACAATACAGAAATTACAAGAAAAATTAGTCGTATTGCAGTAAATACAAATCGTGCAACATTTTCAACATATCAAGTAGAGCCATTAAGTCCAATGGCTCTTTCATATAAATTAAGATCTTTTTTTCTTGTTAGAGAAAAGCCACAAGAAAATATTTATACCTTTATTTTATTCTTAAACGATGATGAAATAAATCGTATATCCGATATAAAAATATGGGCTAATGCGGAACACTAAACACAAAAACTTACTTATTGTAAGGTCATATTATTTAATTTACATAAAAAATATGATGAGAAATATCTAATATATATCTTAATAAAATATTATTTACCAATAATTACAATATATTAAATTCTATGGAATCTGAGATGAATACAACAAAACCCAATGTTCATGCAAAATCTTGATAGGTTTATATGACAACATAAACACATATGGATTATATAATTATTGTATCCCATGACTTTTGTATTTAAATATCTTTACAGATATACCAATATGCAAAGACTTAATAAATCTCTATGGATTAATGGCATGAATATTATTTATTTTATGCTATAAAATAACGATTATTTCTACTAAACTTTAAGATACAAAAGAACCATATCTCATAATTTTTTCATACCTTTTCGCAACAAAATTTGGTGTGTTCCTTATTTGTTCTAATGAATCCAAAAAGTATGATTTAATAATATTTGCTGCACCAGCCCTATCCCTATGTGCACCACTTATAGGCTCCTTTATAATATCATCAATTAAGTTAGCATTTTTGAGCTCGCTAGGAGTTATTTTCATAGCTTTTGTTGCAGCTTCTGTTTTCGTAGGATCATTCCACAAAATAGCAGCACATCCTTCTGGAGATATAACACTAAAAATAGAATACTCCATCATAGCAAGCTTATCAGCAACGGCTATGGCCAATGCACCACCACTACCACCTTCCCCTATAACAATTGATATTGTAGGGACATTCAAAGTTGAAAAATCTTGTAAATTCTTCGCTATAGCCTCACTTTGTCCTCTTTCTTCCGCACCAAGACCGGGGTACGCTCCCGCTGTATCAACAAGCATTAGTATAGGTATATCAAATTTTTCTGCCATCTTTGCAACCCTTAAGGCTTTACGATAACCTTCAGGATGAGGCATACCAAAATTTCTTGTTATTTTATTTTTAGTTCCTCTACCCTTCTCCTCTCCAATAACTACAACCTTTTCTCCATCAATCTTCCCTAAATAGCAAACTATAGATTTATCATCTCTAAAGTGTCTATCACCAAATATCTCATAATAATCGTGCATAATAAGCTCTATGTAGTCCAGAGCATAAGGGCGATCCGGATGTCTTGCTAATTGCAATTTTTGGTAATCATTAAGATTAGAATACACTTTTTTTATCTCATTTTCTAAATCCTGTTTCAATATATCAACTGCTGCATTATCATTTCTCATGATAGCAGATTCTATATCCTCTTGCAAAAATTTTAATCTTTGTTCAAAATCCAAATATGTAGCCATTATTCACACTTTTTAAAAATTACTACACCATTAGTACCACCAAAACCAAAAGAATTACTCATCACACTAGTAATCTCTGACTTTCTAGCAACATTGGGTATATAATCTAAATCACACATTTCATCTTTTTCTTCTTGATTTATAGTTGGTGGCATAATGCCGTTTTGCATAGCCATAAGCGATATTACTGCCTCTATTGCACCGGCAGCACCAAGGCAATGCCCTATTTGTCCTTTTGTAGAACTTACAGGAGGAACATTATTGTTAAAAACTTTTTTCAATGCTTGAGTTTCGAACAAATCATTATAGTATGTGCTTGTACCATGTGCATTTATATAATCAGGACGAATTCCAGCCATATCTAGGGCTTGCTTCATTGCACGATAAGCCCCTTCTCCCTCTGGGGCAGGTGTAGTGATATGATTTGCGTCGCAACTTTCTCCAAACCCACACAACTCACCATATATATAAGCACCCCTTGCTTTTGCACTATCATAATCTTCTAAAATTAAAGCACCAGCTCCCTCACCCATAACAAATCCATCCCTTTTTTTATCAAAAGGTCTAGATGCTGTTTGAGGAGAATCATTTCTAGTACTTAATGCCTTCATTGCAGCAAATCCACCAACCCCTATTTCACACACAGAAGATTCCGCACCGACAACCAACATTCTGTCAGCACAATTAAGCATAATAGTTTTAGCAGCTTCAATGATAGCATGCGTTCCAGCAGCACAAGCTGTAACACTAGAAATATTTGGTCCCTTAACCCTATGCGCAATCGATACAAAACCACCTAGCATATTAACCAACGCAGAAGGAATAAAAAATGGACTGATCCTCCTTGCACCTTTCGTGTGCCATGCAATAGAATTATCTTGTATATTCTCTAAACCACCTATACCAGAAGCCGAGCTAATACCAAACCTATATGAAATATCAGGCAAAACCTCTAAACTGGAGTTAGTAAGAGATTGTTGTGAATGTTGCATATCGTCCTGCAACGCTCCTTTAGCAGCTAGCAATCCAAGTTGTATAAATCTATGTGCTTTTTTTACTTCCTTTGGATCAAGAACGGTTTCAGGATCAAAACCAATAACCTCTCCAGCAATCTGAACAGGAAAATCTGTAGTGTCAAAAGATTCTATATTTCTTATACCACAATTGCCACCAACAATCTTATCAAAGGAAATATCCTTATTTAACCCTAAAGCATTCACCATGCCAACACCAGTTACTACAACTCTTCGCAAATACTACTCCTTAATAATAGCGTGAGAATAAGACTTTAAAATTAATATTTAGTTGTTACTTCCATGCGATACTATGTAATCAACTACATCTTGCACGGTTTTTATTTTCTCTGCATCTTCATCTGGTATTTTAATATTAAATTCATCTTCCAAAGACATTATAAACTCAACTACATCAAGACTATCGGCATTTAAGTCTTTTGTGAAATCTGATTCGGGTTTCACTTCTTCTGGTGATACTTTCAGACCGCTTACAACCAACTTTTTTACATTCTCATAAATTTCTGCACTCATAATAAGTTCTCCTAATCTAAAATAATCTTAAAAATAAAGCTTAAGAAGTTTGTAATTATACATGAATAGTGTTAATCAAATTATCTAAAGTTATAAACAACTAAAAAAACCAAATAAAACAAATATATTATTTATGTTCTTAAAAAATATTTTATAAAACAAAATCAAATGAAATTCTCAACTATACATAATAAATGGCACGAAATTTGCTACTTATGCTAATGATATTTTTTGTTATATATATTGAAGTTTTGCAGGAGGCAAGATAATGAATGACACGATGTTAAATGCTGTAAGCGGGATCAAAACACATCAATTTGGGCTTGATAGTATATCAAACAATATAGCCAATGTGAATACGGTTGGGTATAAAGCTAATGATCCAGAATTCAAAACGCTTTTTTCTCGTAGCATGGATTCTATGAATGCCTCAACCGTTACGAACAATGATTTTAGTTATGGTACAACCGGTGCTAGCAATAATGTAATAACAAAGATGGGAAATTTAAAGAAAGCAGATAGCGATACCGCAGTAGCCTATACAGGTAAAGGTTGGTTTGTGGTAGGAAAAAATAAAGAAGGGCAATTTGAAATAACAGAAGATGATTTTAATGTTAGTGATGAAAATTACTTCACAAAGAATGGTGATTTTACGATAGATTCTGATGGGTATCTTGTTAATTCTGAAGGTTATTATTTATACGGGGTTAATTTAGGTAAAATAAAAGATAACAGTTTTACTGCATCACAAGATCCAGACAAAGATTATAAAGAGCTTTCAAAAGGTGTTATGAAACCAATATCCATACCACCACAGATTAGTTATCAACCCGTAGAGACAACAAAGGTTGATTTAAGCGTGAATCTTAATAGAACGGGTGAACTAAAAAATGTCGTAGAGGCATATACAAAAAATGGTATATTCAATGAGGCAGGATTCTTTAACCAAGATTTTAACGCACTTGCAAATAGAGATGGTGATATGATAAGGCCAAATTCTTTTTCAAAAGCCGACATTGAGGTGACTATGCCAGACGGTACAGTTCAAGTTGCACATTATGAGTATGGTGATGGCACATCTTCTCAAGGTAAGTTCCACACTATAGGACAACTACAATATTTAATAAAGCGTGATACTGGGCTAGACTTAGAGCTTAATAGAGGTGCAGATGGAGTTATTGATCCAAAAGGTGTTTTAGTCCTTAAAAACAATACAAATACTCTAGTTAATGTAAAGGTTAGCGGAAACTTCTTTGATAGACTAAATCTAACGGGTGAAATGGACAACATGGGGAAAAATGACTATATGGCTGGAACTAATCTGCGTGTGCCTAGTTTCACAAATACAACCGAAATATTCAATGAGGAGGGAAAGAAATATGCAATGCATAATGAATATTTCTTAGTTAATTCCGGCGATACAGAAGGCACACAACAACACCCAGAAACATGGAATGTCAGAAGCTATATACATGAATTTTCCGGAAATAGAATGCTTGTTAGCAGTGAAATCAAAGAGGGAAAAATATTTTTTGACGCACAAGGCAAAGCAGAAGCAGATGATATGAAAATACCATTCTTGGGCAATAAAGAAATTAATTTAACTTTGACAAGAAGTACAAATAAGGTCTATAAAGATTCTGGTGTTAATAATACAGAACAGGATGGCAAAAATAGAGGCGAAATGTCAAATATTAGAATCAATAATAATGGTGTTATATCAGTAGCATTTACCAACGGACAAACAGAAGCTATAGGCAGAGTAGGTCTTGCAATGTTCGCAAACGATCAGGGTTTGAAAAAAGTAGGTGGAAATCTATTTGCATTAAACCCTAGCACAATTAATGGTGAAGTAACCCAACTTAGCGGAAAACCAAAGCTAGCATGGGGAGATGATTCTAATTTGAAACAAGGGAAAGTTTTACAGGGATATGTAGAAACTAGCAATGTTGATGTGGCAGATGCACTTACAAATTTGATTTTAATGCAAAGGGGCTATTCTATGAATGCAAAGGCATTCACAACATCTGATGACTTAATCAAGGAAGCTATTAATTTAAAAAGAGCTTAATCTTATAGTCGTAGGCATGCTATATAGTTTTTACTGCCAATATTGCATTATTTACTTATTTTAAAGTTAAATTAAGTTATCTGTGGTATAATCTCAACTTTTATTGTGTTGCGGAAGTGGCGAAATTGGCAGACGCACTAGACTTAGGATCTAGCGCCGCAAGGCATGGAGGTTCGATTCCTCTCTTCCGCACCAGTTTGCAATTTTATGGTATAATCCTAGTTTTTGCGGGAATAGCTCAGTGGTAGAGCACAACCTTGCCAAGGTTGGGGCCGCGGGTTCGATCCCCGTTTCCCGCTCCATTTATCTTTATTAAAAGCCCAGGTGGTGGAAATGGTAGACACAAGGGACTTAAAATCCCTCGGACATAGTCCGTACCGGTTCAAGTCCGGTCTTGGGCACCACTCGTACATATGGCGACATAGCCAAGTGGTAAGGCATGAGCCTGCAAAGCTTTGACTCCTCGGTTCGAATCCGAGTGTCGCCTCCATATATCGGGAGATGGCTGAGTGGTCGAAAGCGGCGGTCTTGAAAACCGTTGAGGGTAACACCTCCGGGGGTTCGAATCCCTCTCTCCCGGCCACATGTTTTGTTTTCCTTTTGTTGATGAGATTTAGAAGTT
>JARHYT010000015.1 GCA_029264775.1 Helicobacter sp.
TCACATATTTTCTAAATATTATTATGAATAAACAATCATAGTTTAAAATTTTCATATATTCATAAAACACCTTATAGTTAAGCCAATAACTTAACTATAATTTATCTTTATATCTAGCAATAGCAAAGAAATTTATATAAACTAATAATAGAATCTAACACTAATTATTAGGCGTTCATAAGTTAGAAGCACTTACAAATTAAATATGCTTAATTATATTAAGTCTCATTAATAAGAGGTGAAATTTGTTTGTATTTGACTTTCAACAATCTATTGCGTATAAATGTAAAGATCTTACACATAAAATATTAAAATAATTCTAATGCTTTTTTTGCTCCGCTAAACATAATGTCATTTAATGATTGTAAAATAATTTTAGATATCTCTTCATTTATCGCTTTTTTGCTAATAGATTTCCCTAGCGTATTAATCAAATTTTTACTTTGCCTATACATGTTGATATTATAGAAATTATTAACACCATGATATTGTCTTATCATTATAGATTTACTTAATGTATTGTGGATATTTAGAGTTCTGTTTATAAATTTTCTTTGCAATTTATTGTAGCTACTATAATTTCCAAAATGTTTTATAAATATTGGAATCTCTTTTGCCCTATATTTTAATTCTGCTGCATATTTTTTTAATAGTTTAATATACAATATACTATCATTTTTTTCATATTCTTCGCCATTAATGTTTATAGATTCCATATATTCTTTGCTTGTTGCATTTAAGCTCAATGTTATTTTATTCTCATAATTATTTATATGTAGATCCATTCCTCTCATATTTTTCATAGCATATAAATACATTCTTACATCAAGCAATATATCTAATATTGTTTGCTCAATACACTCTATATCAACATCGCAATGCTTTAAAGAATCTAAATTCATGGTATGATTATTTATATATTGCATATTGTTTTTTACATATCCTAAATTATTTTCAATTGCATTCATTTGTTTTCCTATGTTTAAAGATTCATAGCATAAGTTAAAATAGGTTACTTATGGATTTAGGATTATAATAAATTGCGAGGACAGGTTAAGTCGTTTGATACAAACATTTTTATTTATTAAATTAAATATAATTTATATTATTAATATACTAAAATTTATTGTGTATTATAATAGAACATTTATCGCAAAGGAAAGTCATGCACAATGAGGTATTTGATATATTAAACAATTATAGTAATTTAGAAAATTTTGGTTATTTTATATTGTTCTTATATTCTATGGGAGGGGGGTATATAGCAGTATTGAGTGCTGCTGTTTTGTCCTCTATTGGAACATTGGATTTAACCTTAAGCATATTTATAGCCACTATTGGTAATATTATAGGTAGCTCGTTATTTTCTGTAGTAGCTAGAGTACAACAAAGAGATATTAGAACCATGTTGGTTAAGCATAAAAGAAAGATAGCATACATACAAATAATGATAAAAAAGTATGATTGGGGGCTATTTATCGTAAGCAAATATATGCATGGTATTAGAACTTTTGTTCCTATTGCCGTTGGTGTTAGTAAATACAATATGAGTAAATTTTTGCTAATAAATGCAGTGGGTGCGATTGTTTGGGGTGTTTCTCTTGGGTTATTGGGATTTTATGCTAGTGGATTCTTTATAGATATTATTCGCGTTTTACTTGAGTATCCATATTTGTTACCATTTGTTTTTATTGGAATTGTTATTTTTGTGGTTTTTGCTATGTATATAAAGAAAAGATTGCTACGATAGGTTTATTGTGGCTTTATATATAATCCCCTTTTCTTTTGTAGCTTAGGCATTGTTATGCCATTGTTTTCTAGGTTGTGTGCGTTTATGCAACCCTCTTTGATTCCATAATCACATGATTTATCAAAAAAATATCTAGCATTCTCAAAGTCATGTATAAAATTTGCATATACTACAGCTAGATTAAAACATGCCTTAGCATAATAATTGTCGCAAGCATGTTTAAAAAAATGTTTTGAGGCTATAGGAGATTTGTCGAAAATCTTACCATTTGCATATAATACACCTAAATTGTAGCATGCCACTATATCTCCATTATTGCATGAGAGCTTATAAAAGTATTCAGCATCCTTATAATTTCTAGATTCCTCGTAAATAATAGCGAGATGAGTACAACCTAATCTATCATTTGATTGACAAGATTTTGTAAGATATGATAAAGCCTTGTTTGTATTATTAGATAAACTTAACAATGCGCCTATTAGTTGGCAATCATTAGGCTCACACTCTTTATCACTCAATAAACCAAATTTAATCAATTCTTTGCATGAACTAGTATTGTTTTTTGCACAATTGTGCAAAAGTGAAAAAATACTATCATTATAAATGTAATATATTTTATTAGAATCTGCACTTTTTATATTATCTATAGCCATTAAAAAAGTAGTATGTATTAAAATATATAAAATAAATCTATAAAATACCACAAGAAGCCTTTAGTTAATCAATACATTCTTTACAATAATATGCTCCATTTTTATTCTTACTATCACTCTTTGATATATAAATACCGCATTGCATGCATTGCACTAGTTGCACATCGGCATCATTTTTATCCTTTTTCTTAATTTGCATAAGATTTGCAAGAAATAAGACTAATATGCAAGCTACAATTATGAGGATAAGAATCAAATATAACATAATCAACCTTTATAATATATAGCTATTTAATGGGGGTATTTTTTGTGCATGCTCTTGTTAAATCGCTAGTTGGTAATAGTTTGCGTTTTGCCACCATACATATGAAATCCCTCACCTCATCGCTTGATAAAATTACATTTTTATTTTTTGTGCCACCATTATTGCTATACAAAAATCCGACGAAATTGCCACTAGCATTAAAAAGTGGTAATCCATGTATTGCACTATGTTTTTGTATGTGAGAAATACTAGATGTTTTATAGTGCAACGCATTGTTTTCTGTAACAAAAGGGAATAATACCTTGTCATTTCTGCTTAGAACCGTATGTTTTAATGTACCAGAATAAATTGGTGTAAAATAATGTAGATTAATCCTTTCATGATAGAAACTTTCAGAGCGAGTGTTACAATAAATATCTGTATAATTTTCTGCACGGAGCAATGATAATTTATCATCCGTAGCCCTCAATCTTAGCATAGCAAAACACATTAATGAGTTTGTAGAATCATCTTGTATTTTTGCCATTACACTCCTTAAATAAGCCCCATCATCATTCATCAAATCCGCAGATGCTAATACATAACCATCTTTTAATAATATACCATACCCATGCTTTTGAACGCCATTATCAAACAATGCTGTAAGTAAAACAACCGAATATAAAAATCCTTTTCTATTAACTCCAATGGATGGCATAGCCCCACTTACTACAAAACCACCATAAGCCTTTATATTGTTCCCTTTATTTTTATTGTTATTCGTGGGTTTTGTGGTAGCTTTGCCAACCTCGCGATTACCACCATTATTACTACCTTTGTTTGTAGTGCTTTGCTTGGAATCAGTACAACCATACAAGTCATCACAATCAAAATCTAGAGTATCAGCATTAAGGCATATAGTCAAAAACATAGATAAAAGCAATAGGCGATAAACCTTAAACATTAATATCTCCAAATTTACATTATTTAAAATATCTAGTAAATTATAGCATTAAATCTTGAAAATTGTTTGCAAAGTTGCTAGAATCATCACTCATTTTAATTTTATTTCAACAAGGATAAATATGGAAAATCTTAAAGAATTTGGTATTGTTAAAGAAGAGTTAGAAAAATTGCAATATGCTGTAATAACAACAAATAAAGGAGTTATGCGTTTAAAATTATTTAGCGATTGCGCTCCACAAACGGCAACAAACTTTGCGACCTTAGCCAATGGCGGTTTTTATGATAACTTAACATTTCATAGGGTTATACCAAATTTTATGGCACAAGGTGGTTGTCCTATAGGCAATGGCACAGGAGGACCGGGGTATAGAATAAAATGTGAATTAAAAGGTAATCCTAACAAGCACGAGAGAGGGACAATATCTATGGCACATGCAGGTAGAGATACTGGGGGCAGTCAGTTTTTTATATGTTTTAAACAACAGCCTCATCTAAATGGAGAGCATACAACATTTGGTAAAATTATAGATGATGATAGCCTTAATGTTTTAGATTCCATAACACAAGGAGATATAATACAAAGTATTAAGGTAGTGAGTGAAATATAATTATTCGTTTTGCTTAATACAATAGTGTTTCTTATATTTGCAATAGCTATTTATCATTTTTGATATTTCATGTATCGGTAGAATCGTTAAAAACTATCAGCCAAATTTACTACAATTATCAGTATAAATTAGATTTTGGCTTATGCAATTTGCTTATGTATTATTCAAAATGAAGAATAAAATACATAATATTATAAATTATTATAATAGAATTTTAAATGATAATATTTCATTGTTTTATTGTAAAAATACAATAATATTTAATATAGTCTGTATGTTGTAATTTTTTATAGAACATATTGCATTTAAATCAAATATCGGGTTAAAAGTTAGTTTTGATATTGAATCTAGTTAATAGAATTTTAAGATTTTATTTTTATTATATTCAATTATAAAATTTTAGTTTTTATGGAAATTATCCTATCATGCAGTTTTGCATATATTAAGAATATAAAAATGTATTGTAAATGTGTAATCTAGGGATAATAACAAACTTCAAATTTATATGACAAGCTATTATAGAATATAACATTGTTTTATTGGCATATTTAGATAAAACATAATAGCATTAATTTGTCTTATGCTTTGTATATTTATCTAGCTTATCAATTGTACTTTGCAAATATTTTAACATGTTGTCATCATCTGATGTTTCGTTGTTCGCTTTTATTTTAGAGATTTTTACACATAGGGATACACTAATATCTTTTGCTTCTTTTATATTATTTAAAAATTCACTGCTTTTATTTATAATGTCTTTTTGATCATATGGTTGCATATTGTCAAAAGATTCTAAAAATGGCTTTACATAATTATTCAAAGTATTTATATTGTTTTGTAATGTCTTATCAATATTATTTATTGAATCTAAAATCATTATATAGGATCTTTCGGTTTTTCTAAAGCAAATATTTAGCATTTCTTTAGAATCATTTAAAAATTTTTCTGTATCTATAGCATGCTGATTTGCTTCATCTAAATATTTATATAATATATTTCGCCTATTTGTCGTCATTTGACTTAATAAGTCCTTAGAATAAACACTACTTTCATATCTTCTTTTATATGATTTTTTTCTATTCTCAATTTCTGTGATTTTTGTTACTACATTTCCATTTTTAAATGTAATATTATGTTTTTTTAATATGTGAATAGCTATTTTAGAGATTGGAATATTGTTTAAATGGTTATAATAGGCACTCCTTATTACATCTTTTTCATAAAAACTTATTGACAAAGAATCAATCTTTTCTATATTTAATTGAAAACTATCATTACTAATAGCCATTATAACCTCCATACTAATTTATATCAATGCTTTAAAATATGGATTAAGTAATTCATTTAAATATTCTTGTATTTCATGAAATCCTATATTTTTAATATTATATAAACCATCTTTTAAGTTCTTTATGTGTTGCTCTAATACACATTGTGCTTCATTAATCCCCATTATATTTACATAACTATTTTTATGCGTATCGTTATGAGTGGTTTTGCCAGATGTTTGTTCATCTTGAACAAAATCTATAATATCATCTCTTATTTGAAAATAAATTCCTAGCTCAAGTCCAAAATTATAGAGTATATTTTGTATCTCTATATTTAAATTTGCAATAATTGCTCCCATTTTCAGACTTGCTGCAATAAGTTTAGCTGTTTTATGTTTATGTATAAATTGTAGTTGCTCTAATGATAATTTATGATTCTCAAAATAGCAATCAAGGGCTTGTCCAATTATCATTCCATTGATTCCTCCATTACTACTTAAACATTCCATCAATGATACTTTAATGCTAGAATCAAGCTTTGATTGCGACAATAAATAAAAGCTGTATGTATTTAGTCCATCACCAACCAAGATAGCACTGACTTCATTATATTTGCAATGAAGTGTAGGGTGATTGCGTCTCAAACTAGCGTTATCCATAGCGGGCAAATCATCATGTATGAGAGAATATGTGTGCAAACATTCAATAGCAAGACATATATCAAATGCGTTTAAAACCTGCTCTTTTGCTTCTGCACACACAACACAAAGCAACAAATTTGGTCTAAACCTCTTCCCACCATTTATAACCATCTCCCAAAATGCAGTTTCAAAGTGCGGATGAAAACTTTGTATAATCGGCTTATGATTATGTAAATAGACTTCAAAGTCTTTACATGATTGTGTAAAAAATGACATATAGAAACCTTGTTTTTTGATTGTATAATTCTAGCATGAAAGATAAATTTTATAGCTTTGATTTTGAGATTTGTATAATTAAATGGTATAATTTTTGTTCTGTTACTAGGAGTGTGTATGCAAGAAATTAAGTATGAAATTCGCAATAATTGCATAATAAGCAATGATAGCGAACTGGAAGTATTATCTAATAACAAGTGTCCAATATTTTGTGGTTGTGTTGAACACGATGCAAATGAGGATTTAATTGCAGATGAAGAGATTGCAATATCTAAGAATTACGGTGTTATTCAATTATGTAAGTTGATACCGCTTGATATGTTGTATAAAAATGGGCACGATGCTGGTTCAGTAGGATCGTTATGGGAATCTCACCACTTAGAATTTTCAAATTTTATCATGGATAATCAACCAAAAAAAGTTATAGAAATAGGTGGTGCACATGGTAAATTAGCATTAAATTGTTTACGAAAACAAAATATATCATGGACTATAGTAGAACCTAATCCAACAAACAAGATTCCACAGATAAATTACATACAAGATTTTTTTAGTAAAGAAATTTTGCAAGATGGTGATTATGATACAATTGTCCACTCACACACATTTGAGCATATTTATGATCCACATCGCTTTTTATGTGATATAAAAACTGCTATGGGGGGGGGGGGGAAGAGAATGATATTTTCCCTTCCAAATATGGAGAAGTGGTTAAAAAATAAATGGACGAATTGTCTTGGTTTTGAACATAGTATTTTTTTAACTGAAGATGTTATCTCATTTCTATTGGCAAGCCATGGTTTTGAAGTAATAAAAAAGAAATATTTTTTAGAACATAGTATTTTTTATCTAGTGAATATAAATATTAAAGTTACACCACACACACTTACTAGTGAATATAATACAAATAAAAAATTATACACAGATATGACCACATTTTACAGAAACCAAATTAGTTTATTAAATTATAAATTGCGATCCAGCAAGAAGGATGTATATCTTTTTGGAGCTCATTTATTCTCACAATATTTACTCTATCATGGATTAGATTCTCATGGCATAAAGGGTATTCTAGATAATAATGTAAATAAACAGGGTAAGAGATTATATGGGACAAACTTTTATGTTTATACGCCACATATATTAAAAAATAAGAATAAATCGCTCATAATTTTAAATGCTGGAGCATATAATAGCGAAATTAAAAATGACATATTACACAATATTAACGCAAATGTAGAAATTATTGAATTTTAAGAACACTTGTTACACAGAAAGCATATAGTATTTTTATTTAAGATTCCATCCATCAGTAGTAAAATACTTTTCGTGGAGGTTTGATGCAATAGACAATATTTTGCTTAATATATGCGATTATATACTAATCTCATACATTTTTTTTCTTTGACTTGAACCTAATATGCCAAGCTGTTTTCTATATTTTGTAATTGTTCTTCTAACCATTTTTAGTTCAAATCTTTTTTCGATAAGCTCTAGTATTTTAATATCCGAAAGAGGTTTATTTTTATCTTCATTTTTAATCAATTCTGTCAAAAATTCTTTTATGCTAGCATTTGAAGTATCACCATCGATTGCAGTTGTAAAGAAACTTTTAATAGGAAATATGCCACGATTACATTCTAAAAATTTATTAGCAATAGCACGAGATATTGTGCTTGGTGAATGCCCAAATTCATCTGCTAAGTCTTTTAGCTTCATTGGTTTGATTTCACCACCTGTAAAAAAATCATATTGATATTCTATAATCATTAATCCTATTTTTCTTATAGTTGCCTTACGCATATCTAGTGCATCTATCAAATCTCTTGCTTCTTTCAATTTGGTTTTAAAATATGGATCATCTTGTACATTTTTAGATAATGGCTTGTCAATAATCATGCTAGGATAGTATGTATCATTTAAGCTTAATTCTATTGAGTTATCTTCTTGTGTGATAATGATATCAGCTATAACAATACTAGAATCTTCTTGAAATTCAAGGCTTGGCATACGCCTAAATCTACTAATTACTTTCATTATTTTTTCATAATTTTTATATTTCCTATATTTTGAATGATTCTCAAGATTCCTTATGATTTGTAACGCTATATCATAATCGCTACCATCTAGATCACTTGCATCTAATTGAAATATTAAGCTTTCTTGTAAATCTTTCGCACCAATGCCACTTGGTTCTAAATGGCAAAATCTACTTCTAATCCTTTCTATCTCAATAATATCACATTCAATGCCAGTGTGTTTTAATTCATCTATAAATTTATCCATATCGCAATCAAAAAAGCCCTCGCTGTTAAGATTATCAATGATATTTAAGGCTATTTCTTGACTTCTTTTTGTGGGAAATAGCGGTGGATTAATTTGTTCTTGTAAGGTTTCTATCAAACTCTTTTCATAAATTGTCAGAAGTTCTATTTTATCACCTATTGAATTTTTGGTGCTGTGCATACCCCTTTGAGGTGCTTTTAATGGGGATAATTTTGTTTGTAGGCTAGTAGATAATGCTGATTGCACCTCAATGTATGGATTGTCTTCACTTATCTTATTTAGCGTATCTTCCAATTCATTTATAGGGCTTTGCAAAATCGGCAACCAACTTTTTAAGGTTGATGATAATTTTGATTTAACAGCAATATTCTGCCTTAATTTTGCCATCTCAATTTATACCTTTTTACAATCTTTATCATTTATATTTGAAATTGTAGCAAAAAATACATATATTTATTACTTTGAGTTTCAAAAGCATATTTATAAAATTATAATATATTTATAATTAAAATTTTATTGTTATTTTACATTCTTTTAAATGTTTTTTAAGCACAAAATTGTTAAAATACGGGTTCTTGGGGTGTTAGCTCAGTTGGGAGAGTGCGACGCTGGCAGCGTTGAGGTCAGGGGTTCGAACCCCCTACACTCCACCAAAACCACAAATTAAAAATAATATATTTCATAGTGTAAAATCTAATATTTTTTCTTTATTACCACAATTGTCTTAATTATTAAAAGATTCAAATATAGTTTGTTTTGAAATATCTATTTGATTGCTAAAAATAGTACGATATTTCTAAAATTACATGAGGCAAAATTAATTTAAATACAATTTGTTAGAAATATTAAAACAAAAATATTTTTATATGGTATATGGTATAGAAGTGCTAGTGTTGCTATTTCAAATTAAGAAACAAGTAATAAAAATTAAGCTATAGATATTATTCCAAACACCTTTTAAATATATCAATATCAAATCAAATACCAATATGATAGGTGTTAGCTTTATTGTTCAATTTATACTTAACTATAGATTTAATAAAATATAGACGCTATTTAAATCATGAGTTATATAAAATATATCTAAAATACCCTTAAATATTTTTGATGTATTAAGGATAATAAATGATTTATTTTTAGGTATAATTACGCTTAAGCAATAATTTTTTATTGTTAATTCAATATGGAGATTCTACATGGGAAAAAGAATAGAACATGATTTCATCGGGGAATTAGAAATAGCTGATGATGTGTATTATGGTGTGCAAACATATAGAGCATTGCAAAATTTTAACATTACAGGCGATAAGTTAAGTGGTTATCCTAGTTTTATTAAGGCATTTGCACAGGTTAAAAAAGCAGCGGCTTTGGCAAATTTTGAATTGAATTTGCTTGATGAAGAAAAAAAGGGAGCAATTTGCAAGGCTTGTGATAGGCTTATAGCAGGTGAGCTTAGAGATCAATTTGTGGTAGATATGATTCAGGGTGGAGCAGGGACTAGCACAAATATGAATACAAATGAAGTTGTGGCAAATCTTGCATTAGAAATTATGGGGCATAAAAAAGGCGAATATAAATATTGCCATCCAAATGATCATGTGAATCTTTCACAATCCACAAATGATTCTTATCCTACAGCCATTCATGTGGCATTGTATGATGAATTGTCATATCTTGCTAAAGATATGGAGGTGTTGAAGAACTCTTTCAGTAAGAAATCAAAAGAGTTTGAAAATGTATTGAAAATGGGAAGAACGCAATTACAAGATGCCGTGCCTATGACTTTAGGGCAGGAATTTCACACTTTTGCAGTAATGATTGCTGAAGATATTTCTCGTGTGCTTGAAGCAAGGAATCTTGTAACTGAAATTAATATGGGTGGAACTGCTATTGGAACAGGGATTAACTCTCACCCAGATTATC
>JARHYT010000058.1 GCA_029264775.1 Helicobacter sp.
AAAACAACCTATAAAAGCAAAAGGAACTTGGAGTTTGCATAATATAAGAGATGTTTGGAGTGAAAAATTAAGCAAGGAAGCACAAGCATTACACCCACACACTAAACCAAAGGAATTACAAAAAGCACTAATACAATCATGCACTAAAGAAGGTGGCATTGTGCTTGATCCAGCTAGTGGGAGCTTTAGTGTATTTGAATGTTGCAAAGAATTAAATAGGGATTTCATAGGCACTAATTTAGAAAATTAATATTAAATTATTTTTTATCTACATATTACTTGCATTGCTTTTGGCAAACAATGTTGCGTTTTTATATCTCCTTTTTAATCTTATATAGCTTAGAGTAAAACATACTACAAATATGGTGAAAAGTGCATAGAAGTCTGACATAATATTATGAAAGCTATCTCCCATTTGATTAAGTCTTATAAATCCATTTATCCCGTAATAAGCAGGTATCAATTTCACAAACCATTGCAAAATATCAGGTAAAAGCATGGTGGGATATATAAAACCCATCATAAACACAAGTGGTAAAGAAGACATAAGTATAATTTGTGTTGGAAGGGCAGTATTGAATATAAAAGTTCCTAACAATATTCCAAATGCTACACAAGCAATAATAAACATAATCGCAAAGAACCAAAATTCGAATGGATTAGCGGTTGTATGTATTCCATAAATCTTAAAAAATACACCAAAATAAAGAGCAAATAAAACTATATATATAGCACCAAATACGATAATTCTTGCTATGAGAACATAAAATAATGATTCTGTATTAAAATAATGCCTTTCTTTATTTTTATCCTCTATATTTTGTGTTGCACCTAGCACCATAACACCTATAATAAGTGTTTGGTGGAGTATGAACACTAATATTGCGGCTAAGGCATAGTTTATATAGCCTATGGACGGATTAAATAGCGGTATAGAATCAAATCTAACCAAAGAAGTATTATCCCCTATATTCATTTCTCCAAGCGTTGCCTTTGCTTGTAGTTTAACATTATTGCTAAAGTAATTCCCTAGCTCATTTAGCCCCTCTATTATAGTTCCATATATTAAAAAGTATGAGGCATTAGCTCTATACAGGAGTGTTGTTGGTACACCTTTATGTATATTTCTCTCAAAGCCTTTTGGTATATTTAATTGTCCATACACTTCATTTCTTTCTAATAAATCTTTAGCAATTTTTGGAGAATTAACCACATAGCTTACTTGGAGATTTTGACTAGCATTAGCAAGAAATATGAAATCTCTTGAAAGCAATGTATCATCTAAGTCAAGGACAACGATCTTTTGTTTTCTCACTATATCAGCATAATATGGTGTTGGATAAAGAAAAGCATATAATAAAGAGCCAACAAAGACTACAAATACAATGGTTACATTGCTAAATATAGCTCGAAACTCTTTTATCACAACCTCTAAAAAAGTCATTTATCGCTCTCTCTATAATATTTATACATGATTCTACTATAAAAATATAAAGCTACTTGCCTTGTTTGTTTTAATAATCTAGTTTTTTTGTTAAATATATTTAACACTTCTGTGGCTTAATTCAACATTATTATATAGGTAATGTTATAAATATATCTAATAATGTTAATTGCACTTGCATTATACATTATTTGCTTTGGACGCATTGATTTCTAATGTTGTTTGCAATAAATCTTGTAAATTATATCTTTGAAATTCTTGTATAAAAGCATCCTTTGCCCGATGTATAATAGATTTTAGATTGCAAGTGCCTTGATAAGGGCATTCTGTGTTTTGTATATTGTGCTTGAGACACTCAACAAAATCTGTATTTGTTTCTGTGTATAATAAAACTTCTGATAGCTTTATATCTTTTGGTTGTTTTGCAAGTTTTATACCACCTTCCCTACCTCTAAAAGTATCTATAAAATTTCCTTTTGAAAGTTTATGAATGATTTTTTTAAGATGGTTTTGTGATATCTTAAGTTCCACCGCCATATTTTCAATAGTATTTAACCCGCTATCATGTTGTGCCAGATAAATCAAAGCCCTAAAAGAATAGTCGCTAAATTTGGATAATTGCATGTAATTCCTTAATGTTTTGTTTAATTATAACAAAAATAATACAAAGAATTATATATCAAAAAATAATCATTATTTGTTATAAATTAGCTAAACTAATATTTAAAGATGTTAAGGTTATGTCTGTGAATTTAAAATATTTTAGGAAGTAAAATGATGAACCAAAAAACAAAGTCTTCTATATTTGAAGAAAAATTAAATCAAAGGTTGCAAGATATTTCAAATGCAGAGAAATCTACAAATTTACAGAATGATTACTCTAGGGAATGGATTAAACATAATCTGCCGTTAATAGGAATATCAAATAACATGCTTGATATTTGTATAAATATTTTGGAATATATGGGCGATTTAAAGGTTATATGGCTTCATTTGCAGGAATGTACAGGATGCAGTGAAAGCATATTGAGGACGGAATTGCCAAGTTTTGATACAATGATATTTGATTTATTTAAATTTGAATATCATGATTTAATTATGACGCCTAGCGGGCATGGTGCTTCCTTTACATTAGATAGTGCTTATGAGAATCAAAAATATGTTTTATTGGTTGAAGGTAGTGTTCCTATGGGATTTGCTAAAGACTATATCACGATTGCAAACAATAATGGGTATGATGAGGTATCACATCTCATAAAAAAGGCACAAGCAGTGTTTGCTATTGGAACTTGTTCTAGTTTTGGGGGTATTCAAACAGCATACCCAAACCCAACAAATGGACATGCTTTAAGTGAGCTTTTTGATTGCAATATCATAAATATACCTGGTTGTCCCCCAAGTGATAAAAATATTATAGGCACACTTCTTTATTATTATTTATTTGAGGAAGCACCAAGTCTTGACAATCTCAAGCGTCCTTTGTGGGCTTATAATAAAAGTGTGCATGATTTGTGTGAAAGAAAAAGTTTTTTTATGTCTGGCGATTTTGTAGAATCTTTTGATGATCCTCACATGAAGGATGGCTATTGTCTTTATAAAGTTGGCTGTAAAGGTCCATATACATTTAACAATTGCCCAAAAGTAAAGTTTAATTCAAAGACAAGTTGGCCCGTGCAAAGCGGGCATGGCTGTATTGGTTGTAGTGAGCCTAATTTTTGGGACAATTTTGGCAATATAGAAAAACCTATTAGCAATAAACATTTCTTTATGTTTAACAACAAGTTTTTCAACAAACCAATTTCAATAAAGACATATAAACCAAATAATGCAATAAAAACAAAGGAAGCATTGGATATTGCAAGGCAAAATAATTACGAAAAAAGCTTGTTTATAAACTTTAATGCAAAACAAAGTGAAGTGATATTGCAAGAGAATAATACACAAACAGATCTAATGCAAATAAATATACAAATTAATCCAAAAAATATATTAAATAGCTATGAAAGTAAGAATAAACAAAATAAAAGATTATATGAAAATTATAAAAATAGCTTTTCAAACCGATTTAAATCTATGCAAGATATTAGCGATATAAACAAAACAGGCACAAATTTAAATGATATACTTATGTTGTTTTATATAATACTAAGTGAAGATTCTAAGCTTTCTAAACAGGATATAGAATCCATTAATAAATGGCTAGATAACAATGATAATTGCTATAAAATTAATGATAAATTCAATATTCCTAATATAATGCAGTTAGTAGCAACATATAAATTTCCATATATTAGTGATCTGAGCTTTAAATTTAAAATAGAAAATGATAAGTTAAACATAGATATAAACAAAGCCCTATCGCTTGCAATGTCTTATCGTATAGGTGGATTAGATATTCATGGTGTTATGTATAGCGTGGTATGTTGCATAACACAAGAATTGATACAAGAAATTACACAATATGAATGTAATGTAATTTTGCAAGGTGATATGTTTATGTTGGGGGCAATTCAACAGCTTTTTACTAAGAGTATCAATAAGGAGATATTGCTTTTATCAAATTGATACAATATTACACATATAATGGAGCAGAGATGAGAAAACAACAAAAAGAGATACATTTAAATAAGAGATTACTAGAGAGGCTTTTTGTGAGTGCGTCTATAAGGCGTTGGAATGACAAGGCAGTTCCTCTTGACTTTGTTGAGATTGATAAGCAAGCACACAAGATAATACTTGCATATTTTTTTGCTAAGTATGAGGAAGATAGGGGCAATAATATTGATTACACAATATTGATACAACAATTTATATTCGAATTTTTTGAAAGAGTTGTGCTTACAGATATTAAGCCACCTGTTTTTGATAAATTGAAAAAAACACATGGAAAACAATTGTCTGATTTTGTTATAACGCAGCTTAGTGAAGAGCTAAGTGGTTTTTGCTTTTTTGATTCCATGAAAAATTATTTAGCAAATTCTAATAACAATATTGAAACAAGAATACTAAAGGCAGCACATTTTTATGCGTCTAAATGGGAATTTGATATTATTTATAATTTTAATCCAAAACTTTATGATATTGAAAATATAAAGAATATTATTGATTCTCAAAGTGAGGGATTTTATGACTTAATAGGCGTACAGAATCTAAAATTATATCAAGATGCAAGAGAGCTTATTGGCATGTTTGCAGAGTTAAGGTTTCAAAAGAGGTGGAGTCAAACTCCAAGGATACCTCAAACTTCTGTTTTGGGACATATGCTTATGGTTGCTATATGTGCCTATCTTATCAGCATTGATTTGGATATATGCGAGGAAATGCAAATTAATCACTTTTTTGGTGGTTTGTTTCATGATTTACCAGAAGTTCTAACAAGAGATATAATATCCCCCATCAAACGATCTGTAGAAGGACTTGATACCTTTATTAAACAAATAGAGAAAGAAGAGATGCAAGACAAAATTTTAAGTAAGCTACCAAAATATATAAAAGATGATATAACATATTGGACTGAAGACGAATTTTGCAATAGATACAAGGATAACGGACAAATTATATTAATAGAAGATTCTAATATGTTATTGCAATTTAATGAAAATAAATATTGCCCGATATGCGGAGAATTACTAAAATTTTGTGATAAACTAACAGCTTTTCTTGAAGCAAAAATATCTATATCACATGGAGTAAGCAGCCCAGATTTAATAAATGGAGCAAGTAGTATATATAAAGAAATAGAGAATAAAGAGGTTTTCAGTATAAACATAGGGATGATTGCAAAGGCATTTGGTTGAGTATTTAATATATCTATATGTATCAAAAATTTATTGCTATTTAAAAAATAAAGGGAATCTAAATAGATTAGACTAGCTCAAGGTATTTTAATCTATAAAACTAGTTATTGTAAAGGTTAAAAAGTTTATTTTTGATAAAAAAGTGTATATTGTTGCTGAATGTAATTTTTGAATTTATTTAAAGTTACGGGGTTAGTTTATGTTTTATAGCAATAACCCTATGTTTTTTAATATTTAATGACAAAATGATATGTGATAAAAAATTATGTTGCTATCAAGGTAAATGCTTATTAAGTTTTGATTAATTTACATTTCAAATAAGTTAGTTTAGAAACTAAAAGCAAACATGAACTAATTTCATTGCGATAAGTGGTATTAAAATTAGATTCAAAGTTCGTGCTATTGAGAATAGGAAAGCCCTATAAGCATGCAAAGATAGAATCATGCAATAAGAATACACAAAATCTAAGATATTAAATATATAATAAATCATATAAAAATATGCGATACTTTATATCATTGAATATATTGATTAATGGATATATAATTAATTGCATAGAATCTAAAAAGATAATGAAAGTGTAAAATATTGCAAATAATATAATGCTATTTAATATTTACTATTATAAACATAAAAAATTATTGCTTGAATATAAATCTACATTATTTATCTATCTTTTGATAGATTATTCATAACTTCTATAAAATTAATAGGATTTACTTGTATTCCATTCACCAATATGCCAAAATGCAAATGAGCACCGCTTACTCTGCCTGTATCGCCGCTTAATGCAAGCAATTGTCCTTTTGATACTTTCTGCCCTAATTTCACCTTTATATCACTACAATGATAATACATGCTAAATATGCCTTCACCATGATCTAACACAACTGATTTGCCTGCTAGAAATCTCTCCTTTGCAATTACTACCACACCATCATTAATTGCGTATATTGGCGTTCCTATTTTTGCTCTAAAATCTGTTCCGCTATGAAAGCTTTTAACTTCTCCATTAAATATTCTTGCTGAACCAAATGGACTTGTTATGACACTTTCAAGAGGTAATTTAAAAGGTAATTTCCAATAACGATTTTTTGTAAAAGTTTTGTATATTTTGTTTGCTTCGTCTAACTCTCTTGCTATTCGTTCATTTGCTTGTTTGTTGGGTTTTGCCTTGCTTGCATCTTTTAGCTGAATATTTTCTCTTTTGTAATTACCTTGTTTTATATTTATAGTATTTTCATTGTTTAGCTTTAATGTTCCTAGCTTAGCCCTATAATTTATTGGTATTATAGCTATCTTTTTGCTTGCATCTAGTGGGTGCGGTATCCATGGAAATATTTTGCCGTTAATATTGATTTCTTGTGGATTTTTTTTTGTACTTACAGCTATGAATGTTGCACCATTCACTATATCTTTTATTGTTATTTTTTCTTTATCTCCTATGATCTTTGTATGGGTATTTTGTGCTAATATAATTTCCTCGTGTAGGTATGAATTTTTAGATTGATTAGAATCCTCTTGTGGAAGTTCATCTCCTTCGATAATTTCAAAACCTTTTAAATCTTTTGGTGTTACACTTTTCTTTTGTATATCAAATAGGTTTAGATTAACCTCATTATTTACATTATCATCTACTTCGTTTTCTTTTTGTTTATCTGGTTTTGGGCTTGGGAGGAATACTATTGAATCTGCGTATAAAAAACTTGCACAACATAACAATATACAAATAGATACATTTTTAAAACTATTCATAATAACCTTTGATAATAAATGTGTTGTTGATTCTATCATATTTATAACGCATTGTGTAAATATTATAGATAAAATATAATTTCTAATTTTACCTAGATAAAGTTCAAATTGGTATATTTTGTAATACAATATGCTAAGCTGTATAAAAACACTAAAAAATTTAAGAATTTAACATATTAAATCATAATTATTTGAGCAGTAAAAAGCAATTTCTGCCAGCATACCTTTTCCAGCTAGAATTTTTAATCATTGTATTGAAGTTTCACCAAAAAACATATAATATGATATGTTAAGTTATTGTTAAAAAGTTTTTCATACTCTGTAAGCCATGATTTTTTTATATATTTGCTTGTTATTGAATTTACACCACCATATTTTAAATGGCGAAATACAGAGATAGAATCTGTAAAATTAATAGTTATATTTTCTTCGTGCCATGCTATGCAATCAAATCTTTTTGCAATATGTTCTTGCATGCTTTTAGATTCTATGTATGGTAAGCCTATTTTTGTTATATGTTTTATTTCTTTAAGATTATTGATTCCAAATGTTCCAATCAATAAGATTCCATCTTTGTTTAACATCTTGGCAATATTATTTATTGTTTTATAAAAATCTAACCATTGCAAACATGCATTAGAGGCTATCAAGTCAAATTTTTGATTAAAAATATCTTCTTTATGCAATAAATTCATATCAAAATATTTTAATGTGGTGTTTTCAATTGGCTTGCAATCATAATTATTTATATCATTGCAAATATAATTTTTGTATATTAGTCTATTGCTAAGCATGAAAGTAAGCTCACCTTGCCCACAACCAAACTCAAATATTGTGTTATACTTTATTTCATTTGTAGAATCTAGCATTTTTATAAGCTTTTGTCTCATTAAAGCTTGAATGGGGGTATTTTCTTTATAGCTATTTTGTGCTTTTA
>JARHYT010000068.1 GCA_029264775.1 Helicobacter sp.
TAGATTCTAAAGCAAATTAATCATAACACAAAGCAGATTCTAAAACAAATCAATTATAACAAAACAGATTCTAAAACATTACTATTTTAAATTTTATTTTTATCAACAAACATAAAAAATAAAGCAATAGAATCTAAAGCAACAAACCTAGCAAGATAGAATCTAAAATATAACAAACTTAATAAACTAGATTCTAAAACAAATTAAACATAACACAAAGTAGATTCTAAAACAAATCAATCACAACAAAACAGAATCTAAAACATTACCATTACATTAAATCTAAACCATAACCTAGCATTAAAGCAATAGAATCTAAAGCAACAAACCTAGCAAGATAAAACCTAGCAAGATAGAATCTAAAATATAACAAACTTAATAAACTAGATTCTAAAACAAATTAAACATAATACAAAGTAGATTCTAAAACAAATCAATTATAACAAAACAGATTATAAAACATTGATATTTTAAATTTTATTTTTATCAACAAACATAAAAAATAAAGCAAAACAGATTCTAAAATAAATCAATCATAACACAAAGCAAATTACAAAATAAATCAATCATAACAAAACAGATTCTAAAACATTACTATTTTAAATTTTATTTTTATCAACAAACATAAAAAATAAAGCAATAGAATCTAAAGCAACAAACCTAGTAAATAAATTATTAAACCACACAGGCTAACCATATATGGAATCTACCATTTGATTGTATCTATGATAGCTAGATTCTACAACAAGCTTTAATATTATGTGCTATTTATCATTTTTATATTATGCTAAGGTTATAATGGAATCTAAAATATATAATGTATTATGAGTAAATATGAATTAAATGTTCTAGATTATATTAGACTAGATTTTATATTATGGTATTGTAATATGGATTATTAAGCTAATCAATTTTATGTAATTTGAAATCTTATTAAAGCTATTAAAATATTTCAATAAAATGCAAATTTAACAATCAATGTGATTTAAAGCTAGTTAATTTATCAAATCAATATAGATTCTATATTATGTTTTGGCATTGGTTACTTTGCTTGTAAGTTTTGCAATTCCTCTTGTGTGTATCCAGCTTTTAGCCTAGCTTCTATATTTGGTATCTTACCTATTATGTTAAAGTCATATTGGCTTATTATATCTATTAGTGTTCTATTGTCTTTATATAACTCTTGTGCGTATTTAAGCCATTTTACACCTTTTGCTACATGATTTATTTCATCATTTAAGATTTTATTAAGCACTGATAATATCTCATCTTTTAATATGCTTTGTGTATTTTCTATCTTTTTACAAACAAATGGATTTGCATCAAGCCCTAATGCCTCTAATCCTTTATGCACCAAAGCCATACGATCAATTAGATTCTGTGTGCATTGCATTGCATTAAACAAGTTATCATGCACAATAAAATCACCATATGTAAAGCCTAATTGTTGTAATAAAGATTCTAAAAGCTTAAAATGAGTAACCTCCTCATATGCAAGCTCGATAAAATCATAGTAATACTCAATAGGTAGATTACGAAATCTGTATGCAGCATCTAATCCTAAATCTATTGCATTGTATTCAATATGTGCTATTGAATGCAGTATTTTTGCTAGGGCTGTATTTGAGTTACCCTCTTTTGGTCTATGAATGCGTGTTGGATGAACTATTTTACAATGACTAGCATAAGATGGTTTTGATATAGATTTTATAGGTGAGTTATGATTAAAACTATATTGATAAAAATCATCATATAGTGTTTTTACCTGCCATGCCTTAGTTGCTATATCTGTTTGTATCAAGGCGTTAAAAGTGCAAGTGAAAAATTCCATATCAATCCTTTTTGCTTGTGTCTTCACTAGATTTTTTATTACTTTTTTTAGAATAAAAAGAAAACAAAACTATAACAATAAAAGCAAGCAAAATAAATACTATAGATTCTATTAACATGCCCTGCCATGCTATATTACTCAATTATAACTCCTTGAAATTATATATTACAATATATTTGTAACTTCTTATATTGATTGTGTTTTAAGATATTTTACTACTTTCTAATATAAAACTATCTCCCTACATAAGTAAGTGAAATTATAACACTATAGAATCTATATGGGTATAATTTTACACAAAGTGTGTAAGAGTAAGATATTAATACCATATTGCATTGACATTAATTTAGATTCTATACATTTCTATAGCATTTAAATATTTTATAAGTAATATATGGTGTCTTATTTGCAAGATTTTTAAAAGCTAATGTAAAGATTATACAATATATTCTGACATTCTTATTTACTATTCTAAAAGTTGTATTTTAACTTTAAATTTATGTCTAATAATATTTACAATATATTTTATTACTATTATTTTTTAATCTAAATATCTATAATATGTTACATTTTTTCTTAAAAATTTTAGAAAAATCGTTTTTTTTTTTTTGTAGTTATCTCATTATTAAATATTTAATACAATTAAAATCGTCTTTATTTTTATACTTTAAATAGAGATAATTTACTTTGAAGGATTTTTATGAATAAATTTTTAAGTATAGTTGCTGTAAGCAGTCTTTTTGCATCTAGCATTGCTCTAGCTGATGGTATTGATGGTGCTGGAGAGAGTGCTGGTGGTGAGAAAAGTGGTTTATTTGTAGGTGTGCATGGTGGTGTAACTTTGTTTGGGTTATCACAATATGATTCAAACGGCAAGAAATTAAGTGATAAGGATTTTAAAGCATCTGGTTTAAATGCAATGGATGCCAGTTTTGATATTGGAGCTAAGATTGGTTACCAACATTTCTTTATGCCTTTAGTTGGTGTTCGTGGGTATTTAAGCTATGATTTTGAGGGTAGTAGAAACTTTATGAAAGTGCCAGGGTTTGGAACTGCAAAAGTATCATTTCAAAATATAGCATTAAATGTTGATGCTTTAATTAATTTTATTAATAATGATAACTTTACTTTTGGTGTATATGCTGGTTTTGGTTTAGGTTATGGTATCTCTAGTCTTTCTAGCAGCAATAAAACGATACAAGAAAATATAAAGGATTATGAAAAAAATGTAGCGAATTATTCTGGCTTTAATATACCATTAAATATAGGTGTAGCCGCTACATTTGCTACACATCATAAAGTAGAATTAGGTGCTAAGATTCAGACTTTAGCTGCTGGCTATTCTGTGAAAAATGATAAGAAAGCTGGTATTTTTATTAATCCTTATGTAATCAATATTGGATATTCATATATTTTCTAGTATTTTCTAGTTTGTTATGTGTTAATAATTTTTATATTTTGTTTTAATAAACCTATTTATGTTGGATAAAATAGGTTTTATGGCTTTTGATTAGTTTTAGATAAATACAAATCATTAATGCTAGATAATCTATAATATAAAAATATAGAATCTGTTTAGATACTAAATTTATAAAAATTATAGATTATATATTGGATCTATCTTTAGATTCAAAACTTGCTATTTTTTGTCTTTTAAACTCATTCCATGTGTTATTTAAAATGGATTCTCTAGCATCTTTTGTTAGTTTCAAATAGAAATATAGATTATGAATGCTAGCCAACCTATGATATGTAATCTCTTTTGTTCTAAATAAATGGTGCAAATAAGCCTTGCTAAAATTATTGCAAGTAAAGCAATTGCATGTAGAATCTATGGGGCTAAAATCTGTACTATATTGTGTCTTTTTTATATTTATTTTTCCATAATTTGTAAATATAGTCGCATTTCTAGCATTTCTTGTTGGCATTACACAATCAAACATATCAATGCCTCTGTCTATCCCCTCTAACAAATCTATTGGTGTGCCAACTCCCATAAGATAGCGAGGTTTATTAGTGGGTAGAAAATCGCAGGCATAATCTAGGCATTCATACATTTGCTTATTGCTTTCACCAACAGCTAAACCGCCAATAGCATATCCATCAAATTCTAGCTCTACTAATTCATTTGCACTTCTTTTACGCATTTCATAGTCTATACCACCTTGCATAATTGCAAATATTTTATTTTGCAAATCTCTTTCTTGTTTCTGTTGCATATGATATTGTATGCTTTGCTTAGCCCACTTTGTAGTTCTTTTAATAGATTCTAATAGCCTTTCTTTGGTTGCTGGTAGCCCTACTAAATCATCTAATATCATCATAATATCAGAATTTATAGCATACTCAATATCAAGTACTTTTTGAGGGGTAAAGAAATGTTTGCTACCATCAATATGTGATTTAAATGCTATTCCTTCATCATTATGCTTTGCATTAACGCTAAGGCTAAATGCTTGAAATCCACCACTATCTGTTAAATAGTTATAATGAAAATTTGCAAAATTATGAATCCCACCTGTTTTTTTTAACACTTCTATACCCGGTCTTAGATACAAATGATATGTGTTTGCTAATATAAGATTTGTTTGTATAAAATTTTTAATATCAACAGAGTCTAATCCTTTGATTACTCCTTGTGTGCCAACAGGCATAAATATGGGTGTTTTTATTGTGCCGTGTGCTAGCTTAAAGCTACATGCTCTAGCTTTACCTGTATTGCTTTGAATCTCAAATTGCATTTTTTGCCTTTTTACATATTATTTTATTTCTTGCTTATTATATAAAAATTTTGATTTAAAACATTAATTTTATTGTTAATGTTTTACTTATAAATAAATTTTGCTAAGATTATAATAAATTTTGATTAAGTAGGAAAGTATGATTTGTGTATTTGATATTGAAAGTGTGCCAGATGTTGAATTGCTTAAAGAAGTGTATCATTATGAAGGAGATGCTATTAATGTAAGTAAGCAAGCATTTGCTAATCAAAAGGAGTTAAGCGGAAGTGAATTTCTACCATTATGTTTTCATAAAATTGTATCTATTGCTAGTGTTTTGGCTGATGATTTTGGAAATTTTATAAAGGTTGGACATTTTGCTAAACATGCAAGTATAGAGGATAGAGAGCAAATTTTATTGGAGGAGTTTAGCTCATTTTTAAATAAACAGAATCCGCGATTAGTTAGCTTTAATGGCAGAGGTTATGATATGCCCTTAATTGCGATTAGATCTCTAAAATATAATATAAATTTGCATGGTTATTATGAAGTGGATAATACTCAATGTGGTAAAAATAAATGGGAGAATTATAGGCAGAGATATAGCGAGAGGTTTCACCTTGATTTATATGATACTTTAGGTAATTATGGGGCAAATAGGAGTTTAAGCCTTGATGTGTTGTGTAAAATGTCTGGTATTATGGGCAAATATGATGTTGATGGCTCACAAGTGTATGAGATCATATTTAAAGAACAGAATTTAGAAAAAGTAGATTTTTATTGTCAAAGTGATGTTTTGAATACCTATTGGTTATTTTTAAAATTTGAATTAACTAAGGGAATGTTACAACTTAATGATTATTTATCAAATCTATCTAAAATGAGGGATTTGCTACCTAAAAATGCTAGTTATTATGACGCATTTATAGGAACTATAGATAAGGAATTAGAAAAATATCATTAATTTGATTAAATCCTAGTAATAGTAGATTTGAATCTTATGTAACTAACACTTATGAAGTTAATACTTAGTACTCAAAATTAATGCTTTATATTACTAGCATATTCCTATAAGATAATATTTATAATAAATATAATTAGATTCAATTCAGATATGTTGTCGCTGTTTTTTAATTTGCATTAATTTTAAATTTTTTCTAGTTACACTTGCTATATCTTATTATGATGAATTTTTCATTGAATCTAGTTATATCACATGCACGAGGGGACTTGATTGGGGCATAGTCAAACTAGCAATACTGCTAGTAAATTATATAATATGTACTATGTTTATTTTAATGTTCCTTCTACACTAGTGCATATTTGGTTGCATTCTGTGTTACTACATACCATATCACATTTTGTACTGACAAAAACCTTTGAAGATTTTGGCTTCTTGCTAGAGCAAGCACTAAATGTCAAGGCACAAACAAGCATTAAAATTGCAAATATCTTTCTCATAATAACTCCTAAAATAGAATAGCACAATAAAAGCAAAAAATAATCCATTTTTACAAAATATAAATAAAATTTTATTTGCTGTATAAAATATAATCCCTTTTTTAGCTTTGTGCTAAATATTATTTATGTAAGGTGTTGATTTATATTTATAAATTATGTTTAGTGTTCTATGATAAATAAGAGTATTTGAGTTATTGCAAATATTAGTATTAATTAAACTAATATAAAAATTCATGTTCTTTAAGTGCTTGTTGCGGTGGTAATAAGACTTTTCCAAAATTTAATGATACACCTAGTAGTAGATTTGATGCGGGTTCTTTAATATCCTCTGCTTTTAGCACATAGTATCTAAGTAGTGGAGATACGCTTAAGCTTTTAAAAAGTTTTGTTTCAATTTTAGTTTCCATTAAGAATTGATAATCTGGCAATATTTTTGAATTTTTATCGTTGAATAAATATTTTTTTAGATTCATTGTGTATGTCCAGCGAATGCTACTATTTAGTTTATATTCAAGTGAGATACCTATTTCTACGCCCATACCATTAAGTTGCGTATTTATATTGAAATCGTGCTCACCAAAAAAATCAATATATAAACTTTTGATGTATTTACCATCGAATAATTTAGCACCTGCCATATAATTTACTATATGTCTTCTGCCGATTTTTGGAGTTGGATTAAATTCTGTTTGATATGATGAACGAATATAAGGACCAATCTCGAAAGTTTCAAATCCCCAATCAAAATCCCAAACCCTTTGCGTATAGTCCGTTGAAAATAGTAGTTTATCTAAATTTTTATTTATTATATTTGTTTTATTAGCTTGTTGTATTTGTGTAAAGCCGTATTCAGCATAGATTGAATTAAAAACAACATATCGCGGTGCGTATAAATTGCCATCTAAGTTAAGAAAAAATTGCAATCCCAATTGAGAGCTACCTTTTAAATTGCTATCAGAAAATCCTTTATATGGAACTTGATTTGTTAAAGAAGATTGTGAAAAATTAAGGGAAATTCTGCTTAAATCCACTTCCCAACCTACCTTGTCTTGATTAATATCGGCTTTAGCTTGAACGAATGGTAAAAGCGGGGCTGATTGCAAAAAATATATACCTAAAAAAAAATATAGAATTGCAAATCTTTGCATATAATAATCCAAATAATTTTTATTTGTTAGTTTGAATGTCAATCATATCGCTGTCAAGAAATTCTATCCCATCGCCATTTTTCAAAATTATGTCTGCTATATTTTGCATCAAAATATCTTGCAAATAATCCTCTTCACATGTAACATTTAGAATAATTTCATAATATGTTGAATTATCATTTTCTGTATTTTCTTGTTTTGCATACATAGCTATTCCATTTTACAATTTATTTTATATCAAATACAAATACAAACAAATTATGTGTTTGCATCTTGAATTTCTTTTAACTCTTCTTCCTCTTCCTTTATCGCTTCAACCATTTGAGCATATAGTTTAAGGCTCTCTTTAGCGTCTTCTTCATCAATTTTACCCATAATATAACCAACATGTAATAATACAAAATCGCCTACCATAACATCATCTTGCATTAAATCTAAACTAGCTTCGCGTCTTACGCCTAAGGTATCAAGCATTGCCATGTTTGTTTGTGTATCAATGCTTATAACTTTTGATGGAATTGCTAAACACATGTAAATACTCTTAAATAAAATCAAATTATGATTTTATCATAAAATTAATAACTTTCATCTAAGCATTAAAATACTAGATATAAAATAGTTATAAATAACAAACTTATATATTGTTGTTGATTTTAACTTTTTGGGTATTTTATACTAAATGTTATAACAATAGCTATAAAATTGAGATAAACATATACTATAAATATATATAATATTGCAATAGCTATTCAGTCTTTAATATGAAATAATATAAAATTGCTTTCTTTTTACATGTATTTATCTTTGTGTAATTTTATTTTTACGATAGTGATTCATATATAATATTATTAAGTTATTTGGCGATTTATTTACACAATATCTAATATTAATAGTTTGGAATCTAGCTACTTTTTAGTTATGATTATATCTTGTTTAAAATAATTTGTTTATTTATGAGGATAAAATACTGGTATTTAGTTGCTATCATTTTAAAATTAATTAAAAATCAATTCATGGCAGTATAATATATAATGCGGTAGGCTAAAAATATCTAACTATAAAGCTACCTAGTGAGTGTATTTATTCTTTCATGCTTGAAATTTGCTCTTTTGTTATAAGAGAAATATCTGTTTCTTTGTTGTATTTAGACTCTTTTGTATCTTTTAATATTCTTTGCAACGCATCTCTAGCAAGCCCCGTTGTATCAATATGTATTCCTTCAAATTTTTCTTTATTTACCGCAACAAAGAATTGGGAATCTTTTTTAGCGATTACAACATTGTGATGTTTGCTTTGACTCATAATGTTAATTTTTACATTTACTTCAACCTTTGGCTGATTTGTAAGTATCAAAAACTTTTTTACAAATTTTGTTTGATGATTCATGTAATATTTATACATTGCTTGTTCGTTTGCTGCTGTAATCTTACCCTTATCTAACTTCTTAATTGTCTGTCCAAGAAAGGTCATCATGCAATAAGGTTCATTAATATCGTGCTTAAAAAATACATTTTTGATTGAAACTGATTTCATACCTAGTTCCCATATTTGATTATCAAGTTGAGTCGCAGTTACATTAAGTGCTTCTTCTGTTTTATCTCTCAACATATTAACGGTTTTTCTAAACACTGCCTCGAATATTTTTAGATTTTTTTCTGCAAATGCCTTACACATGCCCTCAAGATTCTCATACGCCTTTGTTAGCGTTTTGCTTTCTTCATGTGCTTTTTCTGAATTAGCCCTCATTCTTGCAATCTTTTCTCTTATTTCATTCTCATCACCTTTTTTTGCCTCAAGTCTCTTATGAAGTATCTTTAAATCATGTGCCGTTGTTCTTATTTTATTTTGTAATTGCATAATTCTTTCTTTGATTCCACTTGCAGCACGCAATGCACCTTTATAGTTAAACTGATATTCAAGGAATGCTTCTTCAAATACTCTTTCTGGATTTAGTTCATTTTTAGAGAAAAAATTATGAGAATACTCAAGAGTTCCTAGTCTTGAGTGGTATTCAGCAAACATATCAATATTTAATTTTCTATCGGAAAAAATTAGGTGATCTAATGCCTTATTTAAGAATCTTTTACAAATGGGAAAATTAATAAGGGGTGATAATGATGCCATATCTATTTCTTTTAAAAATTCTACACTTCTTAACTCAACTGCAAAAAATTCTTTTATACAATCTTGCACGCTACGATTTATTTCTATATCTTGTAGTTTTAGATAATTCGTCTGTGCAAATATTTTTTGCACTTCTTTTGCTCTTAATTCAGATTCTTTGTTTTGTAGTTCCTCATCTGTGTTACTTTTCCAAAAGTCTATTTCACGGATTAAGGCATCTTGTGGAAAAGATTGATATTTTGAAGCTCTTGCATCTGTAACTAATATACCGCCATCATTTGTTCTAAATTCTACATACATACCGACTGCAGGACGATTTCTACCATCATGCCAACTTTCTTTTTTGAGCTCAAAAATCTTTTTTGAAGCATTCATGATGACGCCTGAACCAGTTGTGGCAGTATAACGTGTTATCTTACCATGCATTAAAAAACTCCTTTTGCCATTGCTTTACTTTAGAATCAATGTAAATCAATAAGTATGATAAATTTTGTTATAATTTTAACAGAAAAATTACATTTTGCAACAAGGATTTAACATAAAAAAAATCTATATATTTGTTTTTATTAGCTGTTTTATACTATATTTATGGTTAGCAACAATTTTTGGTTATACCTCGCCAGATATTGCTTTAAGTGGTGTGTATGTTGAAAATAAGTTTTTTAGTATAGGTGGTTTTGGTAATAGTTTTGCAAATTTTAATGTAAATGTGTTTGGTTATATAGCATATATCTATTTACCACTTCTATTGTTGCCAGTATATAAGTTACATGATGATTCAAGCTATTCTTTTAGAAAAATGCAATTAACATTTGCTTATATTTTATTATTTATATCATGTTTAATTATACAATCGATAATTTTTAATAATGGATTGTTTGGTAATACAATAATAGATATTCTCTCACAATATATAGGATTATTTGGTGTTGCTTTAATTGCGTTTGCTGGGATTATTCTATCTTTTCTATTAATATCTGATAGTATATCTAAGTTTATTTTTAAATACCTTGGAGGAACTATACAAATGGCTATGCAATCATTTACCCATATTTTAAAAAAAATATTTGAAAAAATAAAAACTAGTTATACTGACTTAAATCTTGATTACATACAGAGGGCTAATAAAAAAATTATCAATCAAGAGTTAAGTGAAATTTCTACAACCTCAAAAACTAAATATATTTTTAATGAGCCATTAATTGAAGCACCGCTTGATGAGTATAAGCACAAAGCAGGTAATTTGTCTGAGACACAAGAACAAATTAATGCTAAAGTGCAGCAAGTTAGCAATAATCAGGTACAAGATGAGTTAAAAACAAATAATGAAACTTTAAAAAATAAACAAACATCAAAGCAATCAAATATAAAACAAACAGATAACAATATATCTATACAGCTAAAAGAGGGAAGTACAATAACAAAAGAAAATTATCCACAAACATTACCATATCAGCAACACAACGATATATATCAAAGTAAAATATCACATGTCCCAAAAACGCAAACAAGGATTAAATCAACCGATGAGGATATATTAAAGAAATTTCATCAGGCAAATATTCATCTAAAATTTCCAAAAACACAAACCCTAGATGAGCAGCCAAAAACATTTCAAATAAAATTATCAGATGATAGACCAAATCCTCTTAAAGTATTTATAAAACCTCAAAGCGACTACCAAATTAACAATGCTATTGTAGATTTATCAAATGAGAAACAAACAAGCAGTATGGATATATCTAAGAACAATACAGATTCATTTGAGATAACAAGACAGGTGGATACACAAAGCAGTAATATAAATGTAATTGATTTTGGCAAACAAGATGATATAGATAGGATAAGCCCTAGCAAAGATTCAGACATGCAGGATAATTTTACAATTAGAAATAAAGAAAAACATGCTAATGTAAGTATCCAAATTAAACCCAATCCGACGATAGAGCAACCACAATCAATAACTACAAACAATATAAATACAAATAAAGATGGTATAAGGGCTACACAAGAAAACCAATCTCAAACAATACAAATCAAACAAAATGCAATATCAATTGATAATATAATAAATCAAGATGGACAAAAAAATATCAATAATAAAACATCAAAACAGGATTATAAAAAGCCAGATTATGAGAATATGCCGTTAAATTCAAACTACAAAACATTGAAAATGGACTTTAGAAAAATCAATAATACAAAAATTGTTAATAACTTAGATAGTAGTAATGAACAAGACGATTTTACAAATCAAATGGCATATGAATGTAACACCCCACCAAAAGAAATATTAGATACGAGTAAAGATACTAATTCACAAACTAGTGATTTTCAAGAGATAGATTTAAATATTAACGATATAGTGAATGCGGATATACAAGTTACACAAATATATGAAACACAAAATTCCAATAATGAAATAATTGCAGAAAATACAAAAGAAAATAATTTTATACAACATAATACTGAATCAAGTAAAGATACATACATAGATTTAAAACCTATACAAATACAAGAAATTACAGAATCTAA
>JARHYT010000069.1 GCA_029264775.1 Helicobacter sp.
TAGATTCTAAAGCAAATTAATCATAACACAAAGCAGATTCTAAAACAAATCAATTATAACAAAACAGATTCTAAAACATTACTATTTTAAATTTTATTTTTATCAACAAACATAAAAAATAAAGCAAAACAGATTCTAAAATAAATCAATCATAACACAAAGCAAATTACAAAATAAATCAATCATAACAAAATAGATTCCTAAAACATTACCATTACATTAAATCTAAACCATAACCTAGCATTAAAGCAATAGAATCTAAAGCAACAAACCTAGTAAGATAAATTATAAACTACATAGGCTAACTACACTATAGAATCTAACATTTGAGTGCATATTATTATGATAATGGATTTTGAAAACAAATAACAATAAAATGTATGATCTTATGAAAAACAGATTTGAAATAAGACAAAACCATAATTGATTGGGTATTTTGCAATCAAATCAACATCGATATGCTAAAGCAATATATAATATATTATATTAACTTTTTATTTATCATCATGTTTTATCAGAAAACTCTAGTAATATACCTATAAACAATAATTTGTAATCCTTATGGCAATTGAATTTCTTTAAATTTTTTACGATAGCTGTCCTTAATTTTTCGCTATGTTGTTTAAAATAAGGGTATTTTCGCAGCAAAGCATCATGAATATTATTCAAAGTTGGAGTTATATTATTATCGTTCTCCATTTTTTCTTTAAGTAACACTATTAGTTCATTTATTGCGCTATCATCATCTAAATTTTGCAAGTATTTCCTTTATCTCTTTATCTTTAAAAGATGGAGTCTGCAATTTTTTTTCATTGTAATATTTGGAATCCTCAAATTCATCATATTTTATTACATTGCCTCTCACCTCCATTATTAAGGCTTGAGCTATTCTCATGTAAGGTGGTATTTTTACATTACAAGGTGAAGCATTAAAAATAATTATTGGTAAGAATCCCTTATAACCAGGGTTTGCATAGCAAGATAGTGGCAATATAATACCCAATCTAGCTAAAGAGCTTCTAGACAATATAATAGCACAACAATTCTCCGGTATAGTTACCTCCTCACATGTTGATGCTAACATATAACTATTAGGCTCGAGAGCATAACCTTGAGCTAGATTTATTTTGTCATACATGGATTCTAGATTTTCTTCGAACTCTTTAGTATCAATATCCATATCAAATAAATTTATTTCGCCTGTGCGTTTAATTACTTTCACTTCTTCACTTAAACTCAAATCAATGCTAGCACCCCTTATATTACATTGATTTAGGTTTGTAATATTATTCTCTGCCATTTTTATTAATTCAGATGTACCCAAAACCATAACTACCTTCTCAATTATCGTATTAGAAATGGGGTAACTATACCAAATATTTGTTAAGAAATCAACTTATAAGGGCAATAATATTTAAATCTAATTTCAGTCTTTAATACTTACTAAAACACAAAACCATAATTACAAGATACAAGATTGCAAATATATAAATATTTATTTGAAATATGTTATAAATTATTTACAAATATTAGCAATAAAGATACAATACATAAATTAAAATTTCTATTTTAAGAATCATAAGGATAAATTTATGCAAAACCCATATCAACCTTTATCTGAAAGTGATTTAAGCACTGTTGTTTTTGAATATGAACCAGATCCTTTAAAAGAGGATTCCTATCAAAGTGAGGCACAATTGGAAAAAGAATTTATTGATATTTTATGTTCTCAAGGTTATGAGTATGTGAAACTATCTAATATAAATGAGTTTGAAGCCAATTTAAAATTACAAATAGAAAAGTTAAATAATTTTAGTTTTAGCCCTAAAGAATGGAACGAATTTTATAGGGGATATATTGCAAATGATAAAGATAGTTTTAAAGAAAAAGCAAAAAAGATTCAAGAGGATTATATCCATACGCTAAGACTTGAAGATGGCTCAAGTAAAAATATAAAATTGCTTGATAAAAACAATATCTTTAATAATAGCCTACAAGTTATTAATCAATATGAGGTAGATGGGGCATATAAAAATCGTTATGATGTTAGTGTGCTTGTGAATGGACTGCCGCTTGTGCATATTGAGCTTAAAAAAAGAGGGGTAGTACTCAAAGAAGCTTTTAATCAAATAAAGCGTTATGTTAAAGATAGTTTCTGGGCTAACGGAGGTATTTTTGAATATGTACAAATTTTTGTTATTAGCAATGGTGTTCATAGTAAATATTACTCAAATACAACTAGAGAAATTCAAGTTGGTAAGAGTAAAAAAGCAGATAGCTTTGAATTTACAAGCTATTGGGCTGATGCACGCAATAAAACTATTTTGGATTTAATGGATTTTGCAAAGACATTTTTTGCAAAGCACACTTTACTTAATATTTTGATGCGTTATTGCGTATTTACTAGTAATGAGGATTTGCTTGTAATGCGTCCTTATCAAATCGTTGCAACGGAGAGTATTCTTAGACAAATTAATATTGCTCACCTTAATAAAAATTATGGAAGTGTTGCAAATGGTGGTTATATATGGCATACTACAGGAAGTGGTAAAACTCTCACAAGCTTTAAAACAGCACAGCTTGCGACACAACTTGATTATATACATAAAGTTTTGTTTATTGTGGATAGAAAAGATTTAGATTATCAAACAATGAAAGAGTATGATAAATTTAAAAAGGATAGTGCAAATTCTAACGCAAATACGCGCATTTTAAAAGAACAATTACAAGATCCACATGCAAAGATTATAATTACCACGATTCAAAAGCTTGATAAATTTATAAAGAGTAATAACGAACATGTTATTTTTGATAAAGAAATTGTAATGATTTTTGATGAATGTCATCGCTCACAGCTTGGATCAATGCATAAGGCTATTATACGAGCATTCAAAAAATACTATCTTTTTGGATTTACAGGCACACCTATTTTTGTTCAAAATTGTGATAAAAACAATCCTAAAGGTACAACAGAGGAAAAATTCGGAGTGTGTTTGCACCGCTATACAATTGTTGATGCAATTAAAGATAAAAATGTTTTGCCATTTAGAGTTAGCTATATTAACACTATGAAAGGGAAAGAAAATATTGCAGATAAAAAAGTACAGGCTATTGATACGCAAAAAGCCCTTTTAGATGAACGCAGGATTACGAATATTGTTGATTATGTTTTACAAAATTTTGCACATATTACAAAACACAATGAAAGTTATACATTTAATAAACTTGAGAATATTCAAGAGATTGCAAGAAATTTCAAAAAAGCAGAGGAAAAAAGAGTACAAATGTTTATTAGGGGATTTAATTCTATCTTTGCTTGCTCTGGAATTGATGCAGTTAAAAAGTATTATGAAGCTTTTAAGAGAAAAGAACACAATCTTAAAATTGCTGCAATTTTTAGCTATAGTGCTAATGAAGATCTCGATGGATTAGATGATGAAAATAATGAGGGGTTACAAGGTTTAGATGTAAGTTCAAGAGATTTTTTAGAGAATGCAATACAAGATTATAATGCTATGTTTTCAACAAACTATGATACTTCCGATCAAGGATTTCAAAACTATTATAAAGATGTTTCTTTGAGAATGAAAGACAGAGAAATTGATATTTTGATTGTGGCAAATATGTTTCTTACAGGATTTGATGCTACAACACTAAATACACTTTGGGTCGATAAAAATCTAAAATATCATGGGCTAATTCAAGCCTTTTCAAGAACAAATAGGATTCTAAATAGCATTAAAAATTTTGGGAATATCATTTGTTTTAGAAATTTGGAAAATGAACTTAATGAAGCCCTTAGTCTTTTTAGCAATGAAAATTCTAGGGGTATTATATTGCTTAGAAAGTATGAGGATTATTATTTTGGTTATAATGATGGTAACAAGGAGTATGAAGGCTATAAAACTTTGATAGATAAGTTGCTTAAATGTTTTCCATTGAGGGAGCAAATTGTTGGAGAAACAAAACAAAAAGAATTTATCAAACTTTATGGAAAAATACTAAAAATTAGAAATATTTTAGAATGCTTTGATGAATTCAAAAATGACAATCTGATTGATGCAAGGGATTTACAAGACTATCAAGGAATGTATCTTGATCTGTATCGTGAGATTAGAGTAAATAAAGAACAGAAAGAAGAAATCAATGATGATATTGTATTCGAAATCGAACTTATTAAACAGATTGAAATCAATATAGATTATATCTTAAGGCTTATTAAAGATTATGCGGAAGCAAAAATTCAAGAACAAGTGGTAATCAAGCAAAAAATTGAATCTGGCTTAAATGCCAGCTTGGAAATGCATAATAAAAAAGATTTGATTTTGAAATTTGTGGAGAGGATTAACCCTCAGAATCAAGATGTAATTTTGGAATTTGAGAAATTTATTGCAGAGGCAAGATTAGCAGAGTTTGAACAGATTATGAATGAACATAAACTCCCAGAACAAGAAACCTATCAATTTATTAAAAAGGCTTTTGAATATGGGCATATGGATTTTAAAGGTACAGAATTTCCTAAGCTACTTCCAAAAGAACATGCATCATTTTTTAGTAAAACCTCTAATCGTGAAGCAACAAAGGCAAAAATCGCAAATGTACTAATAAGATTTTTTGAGAGGTTTTATAGTATTTCAAGCTCCGTGTTTGACAATGAAACTATAAAACAGACGCAAGATTAAAAATAGATTAATATTGCATATCTTTTTATTTTATTAGCTTTTTAATATGCAAAGTCTTAGAATCTATGTGCGTTTTATGCTAGAGGTAGTTTTAGATTCTAAGCTTTTGTATTTAGTATAATTTTAGAATCTGTTTTTGTATAGATTAGCTTTTTGCGAGATTGATTTAGCAATACAATTGTTTAGTCTTGTTGTGGATTGCATATTATTAGATTTACAATCTTATTTAGTGGATATTTCATTAAAACCTGTGGTTTTAAATATTTTGTAGGATAGTTATCTAGGTTTGATTAGTTTAGATTCTATGATTTTATATAGATCTCAACATACTTGTATAGAATCAAATATAAACTACCAAGCCCTAATAAGCATAAATCAATTACAATTTTATCCATTTCTCTGCTATTCTAATAGCATTTGTGGCTGCTCCGACTCTAATTTGATCAGCAACACAAAATAGATGTAATACCCTTTTGTCGTAATTATCCTCTCTTATTCTACCAACATATGTTTCATCTGTATCTGTGGCGATTAATGGCATTGGATATTCATTATTGTTTGGATTGTCTATAACTATTACGCTTTCTGCTTTTTGTAATACTTCTCTTGCGTCTTTTGCATTTACTTCATTTTTGAATCTGATTGTTATTGATTCGCTATGACTTCTTAATATTGGCACACGCACACAAGTAGCTGATATTTCAAAATTTGCGTGCATGATTTTTTGACTCTCTTTTACCATTTTCATTTCTTCTTTTGTGTAATCATTATCTAAGAACACATCAATATGTGGAATCAAGTTTAATGCGATTCTATGTTGAAATGCCTTTGATTCTACACTATCAAGCTCAAATGCAAAGAATTTTTGCATTTGCATTACTAATTCTTCCATGCCTTTTTTACCTGCACCGCTAACAGCTTGGTATGTGCTAACATCAACTCTTTCAATATCAAAAGCATTATGTAAAGGTGATAAAACATGCACCATTTGTATAGTAGAACAATTTGGATTTGCAATTATCGTAGAATCTTTTTTAATATCCGTAGCATTTACTTCTGGTACAACAAGAGGGATAGAATCTTGCATTCTAAAAAAACTTGTATTATCTATCACAATGCTACCTGCATTTACTGCATCTTTTGCAAATCTCTCGCTAACGCCTGAACCAGCACTAAAAAATGCTATCTCTACTCCCTCGCTTTTAAATATATTTGGAGTAGTCTCAAGTATCGTATATTCAACATTTTTAAATGTAATCTTTTCTCCTGCACTCCTAGCACTTGCTAGTGGGACTATCCTTTTAACTGGGAATTTCCTTTCCTCTAAGATTCTTAATAACTCCTCGCCTACCGCTCCTGTTGCACCTACTATGCCAACTACATACTCTTTTTGTGCCATTTATATCCTTTTAATTTGTAAAATGTATGTATTGATTCTATCATTTTTTAGCAAAATTACACATAATAAATTATTGTGGTTTAAAATTTGATTTGCTTTTGCAATATTGTGCCACAAAACAATTATTACATTGTGGATTTAATGCCTTGCATGTATAGCGTCCAAAAAGCACAAATGCTTGATGTAATAAATTTAGATTGTCTTTAAATAACTTAGTTAAATCTTTCTCTGTATCTATTGCTTTAAGACTTTTGCTTAAATTAAGTCTATGGCTAACACGAAAAACATGTGTATCAACTGCCATATAATTTAATCCTAGAAATTCCCCTAATACTACATTAGCACTTTTTTGTCCTACACCACTAAGTTTCATTAAATCATTTTGATTACATGGAATCTCGCCATTAAAATCATTCTCTACCCTATTTGCCATAGAGATTAGATTCTTTGCTTTCATATTGAAAAATGATACAGACTTGATAATTTCTGATACTTCATTTATATTTGCCTTGCTTAATTCCTTTGTGCTTGGATATTTACTAAAAAGTAGCGGGGTTACTATATTTACGCGTTTATCCGTGCATTGTGCAGACAGCATAACTGCTATTAGTAACTCATACATATTATTATAATTTAATTCGGTTTTTGCGTCTTTATAATGCTCTAAAAACAATGACTTTATATTAGACACTCTTTCTTTCTTAGTCATATTACATTTAATCCAATTCATATTTATTTTACACCAAAATTATAGTGTAATAAAAATTGCTTTTTATTAAATACTCAAATTTAAATGAAAAAGTTATTTTAATACAATGGCTATTTATAACTATATTAAAAATTTTGTTATTTTTAAGTCATTTATATTTACTATTGTTTTGCAAAACTTACACCTTTTTGTTAGATTCCAACTTATAGCAGGCATCATTATTCTTGCTACATTTAGAATCTGAAATATTACAAGTTTTTGTAAGGATTTCATATATAGATTCTATAAATTATTATTTTGCATGTTAAATTTAAATTTTATAGAATCTAGTTTAGTTTCCATAATGCAATAAGCATTTATATTTATAACAATCTTATAATGTATTATTTTATTGCATTAGAATATATCTCAATATAATAATATATGGATATTTTGTGGTCCATGCACACCAAAAACGGTTTGCAACTCAATATCAGCCGTTCTACTAGGTCCTGCTATAAACACTATATTTGTTGGTAATTGATCATTTTCACCGCTTAATTTTAAAATCTTAAAGGCTTCAAATAAATTTGCCACAATATCACTTTTACGCAATAATATAATACAAGTTTTAACTATCAAAGATGCTAAGCGAGGGTTGCATTCATTTGTGCCAAGCCCAAAAATCCCAAGATTAGCAACACCAACTTGTGCGTGCAATATACTTGCTTCAATATTAAATAATTTATCTCTCATATTATCTACACTTGTATCATAAAGAATTGTATTTGCATTTAAAGCTTCCATAATATTAGAATCCTTTATGGATAAAATATTTTTAGCACAAAGCAATTCCCCAATCTCATTGTCTTGCAATATTTTATTAATATCTTGTATTAAATTGTGCTTATTTGAAACAACTAAATTTGCCATATTTGCTTTTTGATATTGCATATATACTTCTAAGAGATTATCTTTATCGTATATCATAGTATCAAAATGTTTTGGATTAGTCGTATTTATTTTATTGTTTCTTAATGCTTGATTAAGTGATTGCAAAATATTTTCTCTACTATTCATATATTACCCCCTTTAAATTCTTAATTTTTGAGTGTAAATTGCCATTTAAAACAGGCAATTCATGATTTTGCAACCATTTACCAAGAAGCGATTTCTGTATAAATGAAAAAGGTGCAATATATTGTAACAATGGTGAAAAAATATACAAAACTTTAAATATCATTCTCCATTTAAATCCATTTGTAGCAATCTCACTAAATTTTACCATCATTTTTTGTTCTTTATAATCCCTTGTAGTTTGGTTATATCCTGCAACCATCTTTACACCTTGCCCAACTCTCTCACTACGCAAATCCCTTATGAGATCTGCTAATGGAATCTTAACCGGACATTTTTCACTACATCTACCACAAAGACTACATAAATTTACCATATAACCACAATTATTAAGCCCAAATATTTGGGGAGATATAACTTCACCAATTGGACCGGGATATGTAACTAAATAAGAATGTCCGCCTATTTTATCATATACTGGACAATGATTTAGACAAGTTCCGCAACGAATACAGCTTAAAGCATTATAATAATGTGGTTGTGCTAACATATTAGATCTATTGTTATCAAGTAAAATAACATGCACTTCTTTTGGTCCATCAAATTCATTTTGTTTTCTAGGGCTTGATATTATATTATTGTAGCAAGTTATTGGAGCACCTGTAGCTGAAGGCACAAGCAATGTATCTAATATACATGCATCTTCAAAACTTTCTACAATTTTTTCAATTCCACAAATTGCGACATGAATATCACATGCAGTAGAGCTCATTCTGCCATTACCTTCATTCTCTAACAGCCAAATAGCACCTTCATTTGCAATAGCAAAATTTACCCCTGTTAGCCCCATTTTAAAGCTTTGAAACTGCTTTCTTAAGTGTGTTCTTGCTACGCTATTTAACTCCTCTGGAACATTTGTAAAATTTACTTTAAGTTTTTCTTCAAAAATCTTACCAATTTGATTTCTATTTTTATGTATTGCAGGGACAACAATATGAACAGGAGTTTCATCAATTAGCTGTATAATTAACTCCCCCAAATCTGTTTCTACGGCTTTAACTCCCTTTTCTTTTAGAAACGCATTTAAATGTATTTCCTCACTAGCCATAGATTTACCTTTTAAGATCGTATCTACATTCTTCTCTTTTGCAAGATTATATATAATGTTATTTGCTTCATTAGAATCTTTTGCCCAATGAATTTTTATGCCTTGTCTTTGTGCATTTTTCTCAAATGTTTCTAATAAGTTTGGTAAATTACTTAAAGCTCTTTGTTTTATTTCTTTACCAAGTTCCCTTAAACCCTCCCAATCATAATAACGATTTGCAATTAATTTTTTACGATTTACTTTCAATGTATCCATACATGATTTTAGATTCTGTCTTAATTGAGAATCTCCTAAATGTGTAATAATAGAATCATGGTATTGTTTATCAGAATGATATACTGCACTCATAATTAACCTTTCATAAATAATTTAAATTAAGCAATTCCTACTCTTTTTGCAAGAAAATCATATAAATGTATTGAGTCTATATTAACTCCTATTTTTGCCATAGCACCACTAATATTTAACAAACAACCTGCATCTGCAGAAACCAAACAATCTATGTTTCTTGATTTAATATCAGCTATTTTTTCATGCACCATAGCCCTACTAATCTCTGGTTCTTTAACACTAAAAGTTCCACCAAATCCGCAACACTCCTCCTCTCGTTCAAGCTCTATAAGCTCTACATTTGATAATCTTTTTAAAAGATTTTTAGCACTTTCAATACATTTTGACACACGCAAAGCATGGCAATTTGAATGCCATGTAATTTTTATAGGGTTACCTAAATCATGGTATCTAACATTCAAAACTTTATCCAAATATTCACTTAATTCATATATCCTTGATGAAAATTGTATGAAATCATCTTCATATTGAGTTCCTTTAAAAAGTTCTAAATAATCTGCTCTCATCATACCAACACAAGAACCACTTGGCACAATTATTGGGTAATCACTATTTAAAAGATTTAAATTATAAAGAGCTATTTTTTTTGTTTCTTTATAATATCCACTATTATAACTTGGTTGCCCACAACATGTTTGATCCTTTTTAAAAATTACTTCTACACCTTCTTTTTGCAAAAGTTGTATTGCATTCAAACAAGTATCTGCATAAGCTACACCACCTAAACAAGTAGCAAAAAAATATACCTTTGACATTTTCTTCCTTTTTACATTAATCACATTATAATATTGATTCTAGCTTTAAAATTTTACTTTTGTGATAAAATAATATATTTTTAGAAAAATATAGAATCTTATATTGTTTAATAATGTTACATTTATTTGTAAATTATATTAATTAAATTTAATAGGGTAATTTTAATGCAAAATAAAGATATATTAGAATTGATACAAGAATATAAGACACAAACAAGATTTTATGGTAAATCTCATTCAAAAATTGACTTTTTATTCTCACATAATGCAAGAGATTTTATAGTAGAGGAAATACCTCTTTATGCCTTTAGCAATGAGGGGGAACATAGAATCTTAAAGATTAGAAAAAAAAATATTAGCACAAATCAATGTTTAAGTTTAATATCAAAGGCTTTAAAAATCGAACAAAAAGAAATAGGTTATGCTGGATTAAAAGATAAAAATGCTTTAACATATCAATATATATCTATACCAAACAAATATTTCAAGGATAATATACAAAATTTCAATAATATAGAAAACATAAAAATTATTGAATCTCATTTACATAACAATAAAATAAAAATTGGACATTTAAAGGGAAATCGCTTTTTTATAAGATTAAAAAAAGTATCACCATATAGTTTTGATAGAATAAAAGAAGAAGTGTTTTTAACACAAAAGAATGGATTCCCAAATTTTTTTGGTTACCAACGCTTTGGGAATTTTGGGGACAACTATATTCAAGCATTAAATATAAAAAAACTACCAAAAAAACAAACATTTTTGCAAAAACTACTTATTTCTAGTTTGCAAAGTATATTATTTAATATATGGCTTGAAGAAAGACTAAAAATAAGCAATATTATAAATA
>JARHYT010000074.1 GCA_029264775.1 Helicobacter sp.
TAGCATTTGCTTGTTTTGCATTATCTGCATTATCTGTGCATGCCACAAAACCACATATTATAAAGCCTACTATTATTTTTTTAATATTTATATAAGACATAACAAGCCCTTTACTTAGAATCTTTGTATGTTATAACTTAATTTTATTAATCCCAAGTATATCATGAAATAAATTATTATATATATAATCAATTTATGAGATAGTTTATATAGTAAAATTTAAAATTGTTATATGGCTACAAATGGTTTTGATTAACTATATACTCACTAAGTATAATAAATTTTACAACAACATAGAATAAAGAAAACAAAATAACAATCGACATGATATAGTAAAACATTGATTGCAAATATAATAAAAATATTAACTCTGATAAATGTGGATACTTAATCTAAAAGATAAATATTTATTAATTTTGCGTGATGATGCTACATTTTTTAATATGCCAATAAAAATTATACAAATATGTATGATAATTAAAAAATAATACATATATTGTGAGTGGTAAAATTTAAAATGAAGTCAATATTATACTGCATTATTTGTTTCTCTAACTTTTAGCGATAGCCTGTAAAAACCATATCTATGTGTGATATGGTATTGAAAACTAGATTCTATATGTCATTTGTTGTAACATGTAAATATTGTAAAAAGTTTATATTATAATTATATCTCTATATTGTTATAATTTAAGGTTGTATATGCAAAATACATTGGGATATAAAGATTCTAAACAACATATAAAAAATATTCAATTATTATCCCCTGCTGGGAATCTAATGAAATTAAAGATAGCATTAAACTATGGTGCAGATGCTGTATATGGTGGTGTAAGCCATTTTTCACTGCGAAATAGGGCTAGCAAAGATTTTAGCTATGATGATTTTAAGATAGGCATAGATTACGCACATAATATGTCAAAAAAAGTGTATGTTACGATCAATGGTTTTCCATTTAACTCACAAATTGAAATGTTAAAAAATCATATTGCTAAAATGCGTGATTTAAATCCTGATGCTTTTATTGTAGCGGCACCGGGGGTTGTAAGATTGGCAAAGAGTATAGCCCCAAATATTCCTATTCATTTATCAACACAAGCAAATGTATTGAATGTGCTTGATGCAAGCGTATATTATGATATGGGGGTTAAACGCATTGTTGCCGCAAGAGAAATAAGTTTAAAAGATTGTGAAGAGATTAAAAAAATACTACCTGATTTAGAGCTAGAAATATTTGTGCATGGTAGCATGTGTTTTGCATTTTCTGGTAGATGCCTTATATCTGCATTACAACATGGTAGAGTGCCAAATAGGGGTAGTTGTGCAAATGACTGCAGATTTGACTATCAATATTTTGTAAGAAATAAAGAAAATCAAGATCTAATAGAGTTTGATCCACAAGAATTTTATGTTAAAAATCCAGACAACGAAGTACTTATGAGATTACAAGAAGAAGAGGGCATAGGCACACACATTTTTAATGCTAAAGATTTGAATCTAGCAAGCCATTTGCATCAAATATTGCAATCTGGGGTAATTGATGCATTAAAAATTGAAGGACGAACAAAAAGCACATACTATGCGGGAATAACCGCAAGGACATATAAAATGGCAATAAATGATTTTAATAATAAAATTTCTCGCCCTAGCTTATATCAATATGAATTGCATACTTTAAAACATAGAGGCTTTACAGATGGATATATAATTCATCGTCCATTTAATAGACTTGATACGCAAAACCATGATAGTGCAATAAGTCAAGGTAGCTATCAAGTATGTGCTGAAGTTAATGAAAGCGGTGAATATTGTTTATGTAAGCATACCATAAGGAAAGGTGATACATTGGAGATTATATCACCATTAGCATATTATGCAAATGTAAATTTCAGCATAGATACAAAAGCGATATTTAAAAAAGATTCCATAGAATCTATTGACAATGATTATAGTAAAGAGCAATATGAAGGCGATAATGATTTATTGGAATCTATCAAAATAGATAATCATATGTTATTATCAACGCAAAGAAATGAAAATGGTATAATATTTTGTGTTGATAATAGGTATTATATGAAGTTTTTTAGAATCATCTTGCAAAATGGAAAAGAGCTAGATTCTATCCATAGTGGCAATACAAACCTAATTGTATTGCCCTTTAAACTTCCACCTTTAAGCTTTTTAAGGGTTAAGCTACAATGTGAATAGTGATTAGTTTATGCAAGAGAAGGGAATAAAATGAGAATTGCAATTATTCGTTTGTCATCATTTGGCGATGTGGTTATATCCTCTAGTATGTTGGCTGGGCTTAAGGCACTCGGCGATTATCGTATTGAATGGTTTGTTGATGATAGGTTTGAGGGAATACTAGATTATTCCCCTTGCATATCTAAAATACATTCAATGTCTTTTAAAAAGCTTTTAAAAAGTATTGGTGGTATTTTTGAGATAAGGAGTTATTGTAAAAATTGTGGTGATTTTGATTTGGTGATAGATATGCAGGGGCTTATAAAATCTGCTTTGATTGGTAAATTTTTGAAAACAAAAAAATTTATAGGATTCTCAAAAAATGGAGTTAGAGAATCTCTAGCTAGTTATTTTTATACACATAAAGTAGATATTGCATATGATGCAAATATATTACAGAGAAACTTTTCTGTTTTGTTTAACCATATTTTGGAATCTCAGAATAGCTCCGTTACTTTGGACAAAATACTATCTATTAGGGAACAAAGCTTAGGGATAAACTATCGTAATATAGATGAAAATTTAAAGAATTTATTTACGCTTGCAAATAATATTGAGGATGAGAAGAAAACATATACATTTTTGTTTATTTTAGAGGCATCAATACAAGAAAAAATGTATCCCATAGAACGCTTTTTATCATTAGCAAATTATTTGAATAATTTTTTACAAAATTGCCATTTTTATATATTATGGCATGACAATGAGAAAAATGCCGATGAATTAAAATCTATGCTATCTAAACAATCAATTAAAGCAACAAAATTACCAAAATTAGATTTCAACTCATTAAAATTTTGCTTAAAGCAAATTGATTGTGCTATTGGCGGAGATACTGGCGTAACTCATCTTGCTTGGGCTATGGGGATAAATTGCATTACTCTTTATGGCAATGCTAATATAACGAGTGGAAAAAATATGCGTAATACTGCAATAGATAGGGTTTTACTTGGGAATCCATACATAGTTTCTAATAGCAAGTATTTTGAAATCTCAAGCATTGATGCTAGGGAAATATTTGAAACTTTTAAATACAAGGTTTATAAGGAGCTATAGAAATATTATAAAATCCTTGCCTCTCTAAAACCGCTAGATAATATGAAATTTTTAGATATAATTATAAATATGAAAAGATTAAGGAGATCTTATGTCAGAGTTAGTGCTTGAAGATGATGTATTAATTACTTCTAAAACAGATTTAAAAGGAAATGTATTATATTGTAATCAATCTTTTTTGGATTATGCTGAGTATGTAGAGGATGAAGTTCTGTTTAAATCTCATAGTATTGTGAGGCATGAGGATATGCCAAAGTGTGTTTTTAAAATTTTATGGGAATATATAAGGGATGGTAAGGAGGTTTTTGCATTTGTAAAGAATAAAACTAAATACAATAATTTTTACTGGGTATTTGCAAATATCACACCAAATTATAATCAAAGCAATCAGGTTATTGGCTATTATTCTGTGAGAAGGAAGGCTAACAAAAAAGCAATAGATATTATTTCAAGCATATATGCTGAAGCTTTAAATATTGAAAAGCGTGAGGGTGTAAAAAAATCATATGATTTTATAATGAGTAAAGCATATAGTGAAAATCTTTCATATAATAATTTGATTATGAAGCTTCAAAAGGAATCGTAATGTTATATAAATTCATCTTGCCATTAAGCATTATTTTTTCTAGCATAGTTACTATTATGTTAATTGTAAATGGAGATTATATTGTTTCATTTATATTATTTTTGGCAATAATGTTACAAATTATTGCAATATTGTTTGATACAAGAAAGACAAATTTTTTACGCAGGATTGTAGAAGTAACCACGAATGCAAAAAATGGTGATTTTGAGAGTAGGGTAATTCACCTTAATGGTAATTTGGAATTAGTGGAGCTTGCAAGGAATATAAACACCTTACTTGATAATCTGGAGGCATTTTTAAGGGAGGTTAGCACTTCAATTAATGCCTCACAAAATAATGAATTTTATAGGAAAGCTTTAGGGGAAGGTTTAAAAGGAACATTTGTTAAAAACATAGATAATATAAATTTATGCTTAAGTAGCATAGAGACAAATGCAAGAGAAAGCATTCAAAACTCTTTGGCAAGATCTCTTATGAATATGAGTCTTTATAACCAAAACCATGATTTAAATATAATAAGCACAGATTTAACACAAGAAATGGATAAGATACACAATGTTAATAACACTATTAATATACTTACCGAAATTGCAGATGATAATAAAGACAGCATAGCAGAAGTAGCAAGTAGTATTGCAAATTTATTAGGTTTAATATCTCAAAGTAATGAGGCGATAAATAATTTTGCACAAAGATCAAATGATATAGGTAATGTAATACAGCTTATAATAAATATTGCGGCACAAACAAATTTATTGGCATTAAATGCTAGTATTGAGGCAGCTAGGGCAGGTGAACATGGTAGAGGCTTTGCAGTTGTAGCGGATGAAGTAAGAAAACTTGCAGAAAATACACATAAAGCAACTGATGAAATATCACTTGTAATACAAACAATGCAACAAGAAATTGATACAATTCAATCAGGAAGTGAAGAGGTATATAAGATTATAAATCAAACTCAAAGCAAAATTGAATCTTTTACAGATGTATTTGAAAATCTTGGGAAAGAAAGTGTAGTATTGCATGATGCATTTGGTATCTTACAAAAAACACTTATCGTCAATGTTGCGAAATTGGAGCATATATTATACAAGTCAAATGCCTATTTAAGTTTTAAACTTCTTAAACCAGCACAAGATTTTACAGAGCACTCAATATCTCACCTCTTTGAGGATGCGAAGTGTAAAGGTGTTTTATTTAAATTAGTTGGCGAAAATGAGGTAGAACAAAGTCGTATCATTATTCAAAATAATGTCATAAACGCTTTGCAAAAGCTGAATGGTGGCAAAGAGTTATCGATTGATGATATAGACTATATTGTAAAACACCTTGATGCCATGGAAAATGAGAGTCAAAAAATTATAAAAAAATTAGATAACGCAGTAGAACATTAGTCTAATAATATGATAAGTATAAGTTGTTATTCATATATATTGATACCATAATAGGCTTGTTTATTTTATAATTTTTATTTATTATTTTATACACAAATGAGTATATATAGAATATATATTCACAAATAAGCTGTACTTTATATATTTATTACCATATTGCTAGCACATAAATAGCCAAATATAGATTTATATCTATTCATTTTGTTGTATAATACAAAAGCAATAAACATTAAGGAATAAAATGTCTTCACTTTCTATTACAGATAGATGTATAGCATGTGATGCTTGTAGGGATGTGTGTCCAACTGATGCAATAGAGGTTGGGGATTCTATATATATGATTTTTAAGAGTAAATGTGTTTTATGTGTTGGATACTGCTCTAGTCCTAGTTGTATAGATGTTTGTCCTGTCGATGCAATAATCCATGAAATACAAGATTCCAAAACAATGTAAAATAAGGTTCAGTATGGCTAAAATTACAACAATTATTGATATTGGTTCAAATTCTGCTAGAATGGCTATTTTTCAAAAAACAAGTCGCTATGGATTCCATTTAATACATGAGTTAAAATCAAAGGTTAGAATTTCTGAGGGTAGCTATGAGCATAATTCATATTTGCAGCCAAAGGCTATGGAAAGAGCGATAAATTCATTAAAAGAATTTAAAAAGGTTAGCGATTCTTTTAAGAGTAGAAAACTTATTTGTGTTGCTACTTCAGCTATCAGAGATGCACCAAATAGGTCAGAATTTATATCTCGAGTTAGAAAAGAATGCAATATTAATATTAAGGTGATAGATGGAGCAAAAGAGGCACATTATGGTGCTATATCATGTGCTAATTTGTTGCATGAAAAAAGTGGTGTTACAATTGATATTGGAGGCGGTAGCACAGAGTTAGCATGTATTGAAAATGGTGTTATACAAGAAAAGGTTTCATTAGATTTAGGTAGCATCAGACTAAAAGAATTATTTTTTGATTATGGGAACACAAAAGAAGCCTATGACTATGTTAGAAAATATGTAAAACAACATATAATAAAAGTGCGTGATTGTTGTGAGCAATCAGCATATATGAAAGAATTAAATATATTTGGTATTGGTGGTAGCATTAGAGCTTTTGCTAGATATGAAATGTCTTTACAATCATATGTTTTTAACTTTTTACATGGTTATGAGCTTAATGTATCAGATATTATGTGCAATTTAGATGATATAGTGCATTCAAGCCCAGATGAATTATTAATAAAAGGTATTGAGGAGAGCAGGATAGATTCCATACGCCCCGGGTTATTAATATTGCAGGTTATACTACAGGAATTAAACGCTAAAAAACTTATTATAAGTGGTGTTGGCGTGCGTGAGGGTGTATTTTTAAGTGATATTTTAAGAAATCAGCATGATAGAATCCCAAATAATATTAATCCTAGCGTAAATTCCTTACAGGATATTTTCTTGATAAGTGTAAATGATTCCAAAAATATTAATAAGTATTCAAAGATAATTTTTACACTTTTAAAAGATACATATAATTTACATGATAAATATTTATATGATTTGGAAATAGCAGGAAAATTATATAATATTGGTACAAATTTTAATTTTTATCAAGCACATAAACATAGTTCGTATATAGCGTTAAATTCCTTGATTTATGGTTTTTCTCATAAGGAGAGATATACAATAGCAACACTTCTAGAATACTCTCACAAAAAAAGACCAAAGGCATTACCATCATTTTTTGAGAAGTTATTGCCAGAATATGAAGTTTTACAGGTTTTAAGTTTTGTATTTGCGGTAAGTGTGATTCTATCAAAAGATAATGATATCAAAATAAGCTTTGATAAAGGTACGCTATTTATACATGTTGATTCATTGCCGATACAACAAGCTTTAAATGATATTGTTCTACCAAAACTAGACAAGTATAAACCATTTAGCCTGTCAGTTATAATCTCGCAATAAATTATATAATATACAAATACAATTAAAGTTATTTTAAATAACTTTTACAATAAGTCAATTTTCTTTAAAGACATTTTACATAATACTCCTTTTGAATTTACATGTGTTTTTTACAATGTGGCATCATTTTTTAGGAGTTTTTATGAAGAAAGTTTTTTCAATTATTCTTGCTAGCACATTGACACATGTTGCTTTTGCAGAATCGACACAAGCTAATATTTTGGATAATCAAGAATTGAAGTCAGAACACAAGCAAGATTCAAGTGTAAAGGATATTATCACTAAGGCAAAAATAAGTGGTTTTGGTTTTGCTAGATTTTTTACAATTAATGGTTTTAATAATCTAAGTGGTCAAAGTCAGCAATATAGAATCAAGCTTGATGCTACAACGGGGAAAATATATGGATTTAGCGTAACAGGAGGCATATTCTTTTCTCAAGGTTCAAGCACACCAGATGCTGGGAATAATACAGATAGTGCCGTGCAAGGTGGTAGAGGGACTGCGTTTAATGGTAATTTCTCAGATAGATTTAATATTTCTCAAATCTATGCTAGCAAGGAGTTTAATACAGAATCCATCTCAGCAAATTTTGATATAGGCAAGATTAATATTTCATCGCCATTGAGTGATAATAAGGTAGATTTAGGCACAGGTGCAGTATTCAATATGAAACAAAAACTAAATATGGGCAACTTTAAATATCATATATCATTTTATGATAGTTTTAGCGGAGATCATGTAGGATATAATATCCGTGTTAGAAAGCCTATGAGCGGAGATGAGTTAAAAGATCAAGATGCAGCAAGCATAGGTATAGGAAATAATTTTACCTTACTAGGTGTGAGTGGAGAAATGCTAGATAAAAAATTAAATTTTAAAGTATATGCAGGGAATATATGGAAATTAATGGATTTTATAGCTTATGGAGATGCTAGCTATAAAATAAAATTAAATGATAATATTAGCCTTAATCTACTTGCACAAACTAGCATGGCAACTTTAAGCAATAATGCAAGATTATTTTTAGGATATAAAGGTAAAAGTGCAAGTAGTGAATTTGACACAGAATTGAATACGGCTGCTAAGTTTCGTGGAATATATAATCTACAAGCAGCCTTAAAAATATCTAAATTTTCTACAAAAATAGGATATTTAGGTAGTTTTGGTGATGGTTATGGCGTGCTTTTAGATTATAAGGGTGGTATAGATACCTCCGGTAAAATATGGAATGGGAACATAACTGCAACATATGAGGGGTTGGGTATGTTAGGTTCTGGTAGTTTCAAAAATACAAGCATAAATGTTGCGTATATATCTTGTGAATATGGATTTAAGATACCGCTAAAAATTGGGATTGATGTAGCATATATATTTGGCAATACAAATATGCCTACATTAAAACTATCAGGTGGAGGACAGCCAATTTCTACGATAGATTCTAAACAAAACTTTATTTCTAATGCTAGTTTTGTAGAAATAACACCACAAATAAGTTATAAATTTGTAAAAAATCTAGAATTATCTATATTTGCTGCTACTCTAGTAGGGGATATAGACTTCTTTAAAACTAGAAGTGAGCTTAAATATACATTCTAATAATCTGTTGCTAAAATAGGTAAATTCATACATACTTATAGTATTCGTATAAACAATGGATTCTAAAGTGATATAGAATCTAGAATACTTAATATGTTTAATTATTAAAGTAATACAAATAAATGGATAAGTTAATGTTATCTGAATGATTCTAAAAAATACAAATTCATGTTAATAACATTTACAATATGATTACTTAAATTTTGATTCTAGCTATATGATAATATTTGAATATTAAATTATCAATAAAACTAGTTTATAAGATAATTTACGAGATTTTAGATTGGTTATATAGGCACAAATGCAAAGCATTGTAGCCTTAGTTATTTATTTTAAACTATTCTAACCAGTATAATATTTTATAATAATAAATAGATGTGGGTTTGCAAATCTATTTTGCATACTTAATAATATGTTATGTAAAGTGTTTTAGATAATGCTATTATATTGGTGTAAATTGATATTATATTGATTATTGATTACGATAGCCCATTATGCTATAGAGCTATTTTGATTTATTATTATACTTTTATGTAATGTATAAATATTTTTTATTTAGTTGGATATAGTTTATATTTTTAGTTATGGAATCAAACTGGAAAAATCAAACAATTTTTATTCTGCTTAAATTGCTAAAAATGTATAGATATTGCAAATTTCATGACTTAGTTTGTTTGTGAATGCCACCACCGCACTATAAACATTGCAAATGATTATGATACTGAGGGACAGGGTAGGGGGGGAACACATAAATTAATGAATATAAACTACTATTTATATAGTAAATTGATTATATAAAATAGCGTATAGCAATGTAAATCAATTGTAGTTAATTATTACCTATGCCCAAAAGATGCAATCAATGCCTCAATGTCTGTCTCACTAGCCACTTCATCGTGATTATCACCTGCTATGTATGTAGCAGAAGCAACCCTCTTAGAATCATCACCTCTACCTTCAAATAGAGAATTCATATACTGACTCAATGCACGCATAACATTGATTACGCGTTCAATCTTTTGTCTATGAATATCCTGATATTGCATAATATCCATGGCTTGCATACATGCATCGGTGCAATCCATGGCACAATTTTTGATTTCATCATTTACTTTAGCGATTTCTTTTGTTTCTTCAAGAGAAGTCGCAAAAGCCTTTATATTTGGGAAACTACCAACAAGAGTAGTTAGCATTTCCTCCTGTATTTTTATATATTCTTTAATTTTTTTAGAATCTTTCTCAATTTTATTAACAAGAGCACCTATTGTATCTATTTGATCAAAAACTTCCGTCATTTTTACTTCAGAATCTCTTGTAACATCGTCTAATTGATGAACTACTTTATGTTCCTCTGTTGGTGGAGGTGGTGGCCATTTCTTGTCTGCTTCGGGTTTATAGGTGTTGGGGTCTATAAACTCTGCCTTAATCTCATCTTTTGTGTTCTCTGATCCACTAGTCGCTAAACCAATGTCCATAGAATCCACATCTTGTGCCATAAGAGAATCCAATTCTTCTTGTGTCATCAAAACTCCTATAAAATATAGTCCCTGCAAGTATAGCATATTTTTATAAAAATACATTATTTTTACATGACAAAATCATAAAACAAACTTATTAAGCTAAAAATATGGGAATAGCATATTATATAAATTGCAAACTGCAAATCGAATAAAATTAGAATGTTGGTATATACTATTTAATCATGGTGTTGGTATAGCATGACATGATATTGTAATAAATCATAATCATGATACATCAAACAACCGGTAAAATTTTTATATCGATTCAATCTTTTTTAAAATATCATTAAATGTCTTACTTGGACGCATAATTGATTCTGTTTTGTCGTCATTAAATTTATAATAACCACCCAAATCAACTTTTTTACCTTGTGTGTTATTAAACTCTGCTCTTATAATGGTTTCTTTAGATTCTAATTCATCTGCAATGGGCTTGAAAAATGATGAAATAGCAGAATCTTCTGTTTGTTCTGCTAATGCTCTAGCAAAATACATACTTAGATAGAAATGACTAGTTCTATTATCATCTTCTCCTACCTTTCTAGAAGGTGCTTTGTTGTTATCAAGCCATTTTGATGTAGCACAATCTAAAGCATCAGCTAAAACCTTAGCTTTTTTATTGCTTTGTTTTTGTGAATAAAAATCTAAGCTTGCCTGAAGCGCCAAAAACTCTCCTAGACTATCCCAACGCAAATGATTTTCATTAACTAATTGCTCAACTTGTTTAGGTGCAGAGCCACCAGCACCAGTTTCAAACATAGCTCCTCCATTAAGCATAGGCACAACAGACAACATTTTGGCACTAGTGCCAAGCTCTAAAATAGGAAATAGATCTGTTAGATAATCTCTTAAAACATTTCCTGTAATAGAAATAGTATTTTTTCCATCCCTTATAAGTTTTAAAGATTCCAAACACGCTTCTTTAGGTGCTAGAATGTCTATATTTTTGCCTTTTTCATCAAGCCTTTTTTTAACTAAATCTATCATTATTTTATTGCTAGCTCTTTTAGAATCTAGCCAAAAAATTGCCCTATCTCCTGTTAAATCTGCTCTTTGTATGCCTAGGTCAATCCAATTCAGTATTGTGTCAAACTTTGCCTGATTTGCACGATAAATATCATTTTTTCTTACTTTATGTGAAAGAAGTATCTTGTCGCTTGAATCTTTAATTATAAACTCTCCATCTTCTTTTGCTATAAATGTTTTATCATGAGAGCCATATTCTTGTGCTTTTCTAGCCATAAGCCCAACATTACTTACACTTCCTAATTTAGCAGGATTTAGTGTCCCATTTTTATGTAAATCCTCTATAACTGCCTCATATATTGTTGCATAAGTTTTATCTGGAATTACCGCATTAGCATCACATTCATTACCATCTTTATCCCACAATCTCGCACCATTTTTAAGCATAGCAGGCATTGATGCATCTACAATGACATCGCTAGGAACATGCAAGTTTGTGATTCCTTTATCTGAATTGACCATGGATATTTTTGCGCTTTTTTCTAGAATCTCGTTATATTTTTTTAAAATAGCCTCTTTTTTGGGGCTATTTTCAATCTTTGAAAGTAATTCACTTATTCCATTATTCGCATTCACACCAAGACTTTCTAACTCATTCTTAAATTCTTCAAAAATATCTTTAAAATATGCTTTTACTGCATAACCAAATAAAATTGGATCACTTACTTTCATCATGGTGGCTTTCAAATGCAAGGAGAATAAAATATTTTTTTTCTTACAATTTTCTATTTGTTGCGAATAAAATATGCTTAATTTTTCTGTATCCATAAAAGTAGCATCTAAAATTTCATTTTTTTCTAATTTTAGATTATCTTTCAACACAACTTCACTACCCTTATTTGATTTAAAAATAATCTTTGCATTTGTATCAGATTCTATTAACACTGCCTTTTCATTATCAAAAAAATCTCCGCTATCCATGTAGCTAACGCAACTTTTAGAATCTTTATTAAAATCTACTACCCTATAGGGATTTTTTTGTGCATAAGATTTAACTGCATTTGTAGAGCGTCTATCTGAGTTACCTTGTCTAAGAACAGGATTAACAGCTGAACCTAAAACTTTTTGATATTTTTCTTTAATAGCTTTTTGTTTATCATCCTTAGGATTATCTGGGAAATCAGGTATATTGTATCCCTTGCTTTGTAATTCTGCTATGGCTGCCTTTAGCTGCGGGATTGATGCAGATATATTTGGAGTTTTTATGAGATTTGCATCTTTATTTGTAACTAACTCACCAAGCAAGCTAAGAGAATCTTGTACTTTCTGTTCTGCTTTTAACTCATCATTAAATTGTGCCAATATTCTAGCAGATAAAGAAATGTCAGAGGTTTCTATTGCAATAGAAGCATGTTTTGCAAATGCTTTTGCTATTGGTAGAAAAGAGTATGTGGCTAAAGCAGGCGACTCATCCGTTAAAGTGTATGTAATATTCATAAAACATCCTTTGTAAAAAATATCCTAGAATTCACAAGTTTTATAAACTTAATTTGAACTCTAGTTAGCATGCTTAAGTATATCAAAATTAATCATACTTTCTACTTTTTGTTGATAATAGAATGTATGTTTTGTCATAATTGTTTCTATATGTATTTAGAATAAACTCTTGATGAAATAAATACGAATTGCAATAAAAAATGTTAAATTTACGATAATACAACACAATAATGTCTATGGAATTTGTTTTAATTGTTTTTCTCTTAACTGACCGCATGCTGCACTAATATCTATACCCTTTGATTCTCTAATAGTGGCAATAACACCATGCTTATATAAAAAATCAGAGAATAAACGCATTTGTTCCATACATGGACGCTTAAATTCACTTTCTTCATGCGGATTAAATGGAATTAAATTTACTTTTGCTTTGAAACCATGCAGTAGCTTTACAAGTTTTTTTGCACTGACTAGGTCATCATTAATACCTTTTATTACAAGATATTCAAATAAAATTCTTCTCCGTGTATCTAGTGGAAATTTCTTTAAGGATTCAAGCACTCTTTTTATATTATATACTTTATTCATAGGTATTAACTTACTCCGTAAGTCATCATCAACTGCATGTAGTGATAATGCGATTTGCACGCCAAGATTCATAGAGCCTAGTTTTTCTATCTTAGGTGCTATACCGCTTGTAGAAATAGTCTGTCTTTTTGTGGATATACATAAACCATCTTTGTGGCTTATTATTTTTATCGCCTTAGATACATTATCTAAATTGTCAAGTGGTTCCCCCATTCCCATAAACACGATATTAATACTTTTATTAGCATTTAGTTTGTTATCTCTCTTTAAAAAAACTACTTGCTCTACTATTTCTCCAACGCTTAGATTCCTTACAAAACCACCCTTTGCAGTGGAGCAAAATGCACAACCAATGCGACAACCAACTTGCGATGATAAACAAAAAGTATATTTCTCTCCTTTTATAACTTTGCCATTAGAATCTAATACTTTATCTTTCATTTTTATAAAAACGCTTTCAAAACTCAGATTATCATGAGTTTTAAAAAGATACTTTTTTGTTCCATCTTGACTTGTTTCTATCTTAATAACGCTTATATTTGGCAGGATAAATGTTTTTGATAGTGTTTCTTTTAAATCATTTGGTATATTTTTCATTAAATATATATCTGTTATATAATGATTATAAAGCCAATTATATATTTGCTTTGCACGGAACTTTGGTGTTATGACTTGTTCTAAATCTTCCAACAAATATGAATATATATTTTTATCAATAAGGTTATCGTTTAATAGCATGTTATTTGATAATTTGTTGGTAGTTTTAACGCTTTCTTGCATATGCTTAGAATCTGATTGTATTTTTCTATAATTCATATAAAAACCTAATTGAAATCAAAAGTTCCCTCTTTACCTTGATTCATATTTTCAAAAGTTGCATTAACATACTCTTCTCTTATATTGCATGAAAATAATCTAGGACACTTTAAGCATGATGAGAGGTTATTATCCATATGGCATTGCATTAATTTTGTTTTAGCTGCTATAAACTTACCATAAAAAGCATTATTAGATTGCAAAGGAATTTCCTCATTTGTATTCATTGTATTTCCTAGTTTTATTGTGTCTCGTTATTATAACTTATTTATATTAATTTCTTTTATGCTTTATATTCTTTTGATGTCTATCTGTCTTTTTAAGATAATTTACAAGCTATTATAAAATATAAAGCTTTATTGAATCCGTTGTATATTTAAAATTTATTGTGCTTGTTTCTAACTTTTAGTTTGATTTAATAACTTATAAATAATAATTAACATAGTTACGACATAATTTATAGCATAATGCTAATCTTTTATAAACCATATCCTGATTGATTACGAATAGATTCTAGTAAATATTAATCAAAAAATGTCTTTCTACCTAATCCATTTTCGCTTTCATACACTATCCTTGTTATTGGATATGATATATTTATATCATCCTCTTTTAAATATTTTTCTATAATTTCTTGTGCTATGATACTTTTTAGTCTTAATGTGCTATAAGCGTAGTTTTGAAACCATACAGAAATATCTACACCATTTTCTTTCACAAAATTAAATACCCTTGGATCAACATTTAATGCCGAGTGTGCAAGAGCAAATCTATCACGCATATGTTGCATTTGAGATCTAGTCTGTTCTGTATATAGTTTTGCATGTGTGCTTGCAACTTCTAATGCAATTTTTTTAGCTTTTTCTATATTAGAATCAAAAGTTATACATACATTCACACTATCCCAAATATTTTTTAAATTTCCGTATGTGTAGTTAGAAATAAGATTTGTGAATATATAGTTATTTGGTATGAAAATTAATCTACCCGCACGATGATTTTCTCTGTATGAAGTAAGTGTAATATCATCATATATTGTAATCCTCAACATAGATATATCAAGGACATCTCCTATGAAAACCTCATTTTCTTTTTTAACTCTGATTCTATCGCCCACATGAATACTACCGCCTACAATGATAACTAGCCAACCAAGTGTGCTCATAAACATATCTTTCATTGCGATAGCAAGACCAGCAGAGGCAAAACCCACCATTGCTACCGCATAAGTGGCGTTATCAATATATGCAAAAAGTAAAATTAAAAATATTATAGTAACATTAAATACATTAACGACTTTACTTGTTGTATAAGCCCTTTCATGGTGTTGAATACATCTTTTTGCTATCATTTTAAGCACAAATGCGATAATAATACTGAGTAAGATTCCAATGCCTATATATACCAATTTTAATATTTGATTTTTAATTTGTAGTTCTAGATTTTTTTCTATTTCATCCGCATCTTTATTGAATACATCCATAGTTGTTTCTAATATATTTTTAGCACTTTGTAATTCAAGATTTTGCTCTTGAACAATTTTAATAGTATGAGAATATTCTTTTTTTTGTTCAGTGGAAACCTCTTGATTATTTATTATCTCATTTAAAACCTCACTTTTCTTTTCCAATGTAACAAGTAATTGATCTAAATCTTGCTTATTCCTTTGCATATTTGCTTTTACTGCTGATATATGTTTTATATAAGAAAAAGCAGTAAATATGCCAAATGGATTTGTAAGTATTGGTGGCGTTTCAAGTAATGGTTTATCTAGTAATTCTCCAAAAGGCTTATTTCTATATTGTTCAAGTAAAGTTTGTTGTTTTTTTAGTGTTATGAGTCTATGTGATTGTTTGGATTCTAAAGGTGATTCGAGATTCTCTCTTTCAAGATTTTCAATTTCGTCTGATATATCGTAGTAACTTCTAAAGTTATCATATCGTTTTAGCCATGTGCTTTCTGTAGAATATAATTTTCCATCAAGTCGTTTTAATTTGTCGAGTAATTTTTGCAGATTGTTTATTTCTCCTTGATTACTTTTAGAATCATATTTGGGCGATATAGCCTTATCGTCTGGTATTTGTTGTCGTAATTGTGCAAATAATATATTATTGAATAATATAAGAAGAATAGATAGATTTATTGTCATTTTAATATTATACATGTGCAATAATTTTAAAGCCAATGCAAATCTAAAGAAAAAAACAAAGTAATTATGCAAATTCATTTAAAACCTCAAATAAAACCTTCTCATCTATATCTTTATGAATGTTTGCTTTGATTGTTTCTTTGGATTCAAGCAAAATAAAGTGTAATGTGGAATCAAGACTCTTTTTGTCAAAGAAAAACGAGTTGTAAAAAGATTTTGTATCTTTAATTTTGTAATGTGTTGGAAGATTTGCTTTCTTTAGCAAAGATAATATAAACTTCTCAATTTCACTAGATAGCAATCCCATTCTTACTGATAATCTGTTAGCCATTACAATTCCCATGCTAACGGCTTCACCATGTAAAAAATTTGTAAAATTATTTTCTAATTCGATTGCATGCCCAAAGGTATGCCCATAGTTTAATAATGCCCTTAAACCATTTTTTTCTTTCTCATCTTGCTCCACAATATATGCTTTTAATTCTACACTCCTTTTTATATATAATCCAATATCTTTTATATCAAAATTTTGCAACATTGAATAATCAAAGCATGCAAATATTTTAATAATCTCTGCTATTCCAGCATAAATTTCTCTTGTGGGAAGTGTTCTTAAAAACATATCATCTATGAAAACTTTTTTTGGTTGGTGGAATAATCCTATTAGATTTTTTCCATATTTATTATTGATTCCGCATTTACCCCCAATACTTGCATCAACCATACCTAGTAATGTTGTAGGAATGCTTATGAAATTTATCCCTCTTTGAAAAATTCCACTAGCAAAACCAACCATATCTGTAATGATACCACCACCAAGTGCAATCATTATGGAGTTTCTGTTTAAATTAGCCATAAAGGCACAATTTAAGATTTTATCAATAGTTTCCATGTTTTTATTAACTTCTCCGTCTTGAATAATACAAGTATCTATACTATCAGCTTCTATTAGCGGTATGATATACTCAAGGTATAATGAGGCTATGTTTTCAGATGTTATTAGTAATACTTTTGTGTTTTGTAATTTTATTGTTGAAAGCTTGCCAATTGAAACTTTATATGGTTGCGTTTTTGTTTTTACAAGAATTTCTATTTTCATTTTTATTCCCTGTGCTTAGTGTATTAAACTTTACATAATTCTACCCAAATAAATACATTATTATTTATTAAAATATCATAAATTAAAATAATTATACAAATTATTTAATCTCATATTTACTTTTAAATCTCTATTAAAATATTTAAAAGTAAAATTTGACAATACAACAATTATAAGTTTATTGTTTAATATTGCTTTTATCTTCTAGATATTCTTCATAATTCCCGCGAAAATCTGTTATTACCACTCCTTCTTTGCCTGCCTGCATTTCTATGATTCTATTAGCATACGCTCCTATTAATTCTCTGTCATGGCTAATACAAATAACACCGCCAACATAACTATACAAAGCCTCGCCTAAAGCAATTATGGCTTCTAAATCTAGGTGATTTGTAGGTTCATCAAGTAGTAAAAAGTTATTTTTTGCAAGCATTAATTTTGCTAACATGATTCTATGTTTTTCTCCACCACTTAAGGCATTAACGCTTTTTTCTTGTTCCTCTCCACTAAAAAGCATTCTCCCTAAAGAAGTTCTAATTTCATTAGAATCTACACTTTTATCAAAGGCTCTAAGCCATTCATAAAGACTTTCTTCACCGCTCACAATTTCACTTGTATCTTGAGGAAAATATCCCATTTCTATTGTGGCACCCCACTTTACTATTCCACTTTGCTGTTTTATGGATTCAGTCAAAATTTTGCAAAGTGTTGTTTTGCCAACACCATTTGCACCAATAAGTGCTATTTTATCTCCGGGCAGCACATCAAGATTAAAATTATTAAATATTACCAAATCACCATAAGAATGGTTTATGTTTTCTATATTTAAAACCTCATTTCCTATATTTCTCTTTATTTTAAAATGAATACTAGGATCTCTCCTGCTTGATACCTGCAATGACTCTAGGTTTATCTTATCTAGTTGTTTTTGCCTTGAGGTAGCTTGTTTGGCTTTACTTGCATTTGCACCAAATCGCCTTATAAAATCCTCCAGTTCTGCTTTTTCTTTTAGTTTTTTGTTTCTTTCCATTTCTTGTTGTTTTGCTATGAGTGTTGAAGCTATATACCAATCATCGTAGTTTCCGCTAAACTCTCTCAATGTTTTGAAATCTAAGTCTAGTATATGCGTGCATACGGAATTTAGAAAATGCCTGTCATGGCTTATTACAACAAGTGTTCCCTCGTGTCTCTTTAGATTTTCTTCAAGCCATGCTATTGCGTTTAAGTCTAGGTTATTTGTAGGTTCATCTAGCAACAGCACATCTGGTTTTGGAAACAATACTTGTGCTAATAAAATCTTGAATTTATCGCTACTTGTAAGTGTTTTCATTAAATTATTGTGAGTATCTACACAAAAGCCAAGATCCTCTAAAATCTTTTCTATTACTACCTCATATTCATACATTGGATCTTCTTCAACGCAAATGATTTCGAGTTCGCCCAATCTCTGGTTAATTTTGTCATCATTTAAATCTGCAGTAGCGTATAATTTTTCTTTTTCTTTTACTGCCTCATATAATCTCTTATTACCGATCAATACCGCATCTTTTATGCTTAGATCTTCAAAAGCATATTGATTCTGACTTAATACTCCTAGCCTTAAGTCGTTGCCTAAAGAAACATCCCCGCTACTTGCTTCTACCTCTCCACTTAGAATTTTTAAGAATGTGGATTTACCCGCACCATTTGCACCTATTAGCCCATACCTTTTGCCGCTATCAAATTTAATGTTTATGTTTTCAAATAATGTTTTTGTAGCATACCGCATACTTATATTGACTGCTTGTAGCATAGCATTCCTTTAATTGAATATTAGTTACAAAATTTAACATTTTAATGTAATTTTAACAACAAAGAATGTATAATTGCATTATTTAGTGTGAAACTTTAGTTTTTAACCTAAATTTGTTAAAGGAGATTATTATGGATAGTGTAGCACAAAGCCCAAAAGAGCCATCAAAGGTTGGTGCGAATATTTTAAACTTTCGTAGGAAAAGACATATAGGTTATATTATTTTAACAATTGTTCTTTTAATAGTTCCTTTTATCAGAATAGGAGAGGCAAAAAACCATATATTCTTACTTTCATTCGATCATAAGGTTTTGCATCTAGTTGGTATTGAATATAGCATTCAAGAATTTTATGTGATGCCTTTCATGCTTATGATTTTGTTCGTTGGAATCTTTTTTATGACGGTTATGGCAGGTAGATTTTGGTGTGGTTGGGGTTGCCCTCAGACTATATTTAGATCCATATATAGGGATATTATACAAACAAAGATTCTAAAACTTCGCAAGAAAATATCAAATAAACAAGAGGTTTTAAAATTAGATACACCCATTAAAAAGCTAAAATATGTTTTAGGAATAATTATATTTGCCTGCATTGCTTCGATCGCAGTTGCAGATTTTTTATTCTTTTTTGTTCCACCAGAAGACTTTTTTGCATATATGGCAGATTTTGATAATCATCATTTATTATTGGGATTTTGGCTTGTTGTAACATCATTTATGACTTTTGAAGTATGCTTTATTGCGGAGAAATTCTGTATCTACATGTGTCCTTACGCAAGAGTTCAATCTGTGTTTTTTGATAACGACACATTGATGTCAATATATGATACCAAAAGGGGCGGGTTGTTGTATAATCCAAATGGAAGTGCAATAGGTATAGCCCCTAAAAAACAAGATCCAAACAATGAATGTACTAATTGTCAAAGTTGCGTTAAAGTATGCCCTACACACATTGATATAAGAAAAGGAGTTCAACTTGAATGCATACACTGCCTTGAATGTGTTGATGCATGTTCTGAGGTAATGGCTAAATTTAATCGTCCTACTCTTGTAAATTGGAGTTCTCCAAATGCTATGAGTAGCAACACAAAACCAAAATTGTTAAGGACTAAAACAATTGCTTATATGGTTATATTAACCCTCATATTTGCATTGCTTATATATGTTGGTAATACACATAAAACTATGCTTTTAAATATAACAAGGACAGCAGAAACATATATGATTAGAAATAGCGGTGCTATTGATAATGCATATAAATTTGTTGTTCAAAATATTGACAAAGATCCTCATAGTTTTGCCTTTGAAATAGATGGAGATATGTCTGATAAATTTGATATAATTTTCCCAGACTATAAGAATCAAAAAGAATTTTTAATTAAACCTAATGAAACTAAAATGCTAGTTGTATTGCTTCGTGCAAAAGATAGTCTAAAAGATTCTGATTATGTGGGGCAGACTATACCTTTAGTGGTTAAGTCGTATGCAACAGATAATAAAGAGGTTATAAACATAAAATATAGCACATTCTTTATGTATCCAAGTCAATCAATCATTGACAAAAGGCTAAAAAACACCAAATACTAATTTGTGTTTTGTAACTAGATTTATTCTAGTTACTTTACTTAGTTATTCTAGCAAGATTTGCTATCTGTAGTTTGTGGGCAGGTGGCAAAATTTTTATATAATAATATTTGGATTGCGATTATAAAAATTTATGTTATTGGTGGAATCTAAAAATCTTTAGTCGCATATATTAGCATGTTAGATTAATATATATCGTTATGCTGGTTAGCCTTAAAACTTCATATTATCTTAAATATTTCTTATAGTTTTATTAGTTGGATTTATTTTAATTTTACCTTTTCAAGATTTCATTATATAGTAGTTATTAGCAAAAACACCATGTATTGCGTTTCATATACATGCTACTAGTTGCTAAGGCGAATCTAAATGTTTAGTAAAATTACAAATCTACCCTGAGAACTACCTTGCAATGTAAATATTATATGTGCCAGTATTAAATATTCTTAAACTTGCCTATCAGAAGAATGAATATTATGTATTTTAGTGTAGCCCAATATGCAACCATATTTATCTTATATATCATATAACCTTAGGAACTATAAAGTACCTATCCTGTGCTTTTGGTGCATGAGATAAAACCTTATCTATAATATCAGTATTTTTAACTATATCATCTCTCATAGGCGTAGTTCTATCTTGTTGTAATTTAATGTTACTTGTATCAACTTCTTGCAAACTATCCATTTTTTCTATAATTTGTGCTAATTCCTCTTTAAACGATTTCCTTTTATCTTCTGCTATCTTAATCATTGCAAGCTTTTCAAGCTTATCTAATAGGTTATCATCTACTATCATATGTATTCCTTATTTTAAAATATGGTTTATATTCTATCATAAATATTGTAACACCTTAGAATTTAATATTTGCCCCTACATGAAAACTTATAGGGCTATCTAACTCTACAAGGTGTCTAGTTGGCTGATGTGAGTCTATGGGTGGTAGATAATTTGAACTTTTTTCTGGTATTTCATACGCTAAATACCTTATTCTAAATTCAAACTCAACAAATGATATGCTATATACTAATCCACCATTAATACTACCTGCAAATGCAGACATATTGCCTAGATATTGAGTGTTTATGATATTAAAAGCACCGCCAACACCAGCAAAAACACCAAAATTATCAAAAATATCAAATCTATAATCAGCATTTAAAGCAATTGTGTGCATTACATATGTTCCAAGAGTTCTTTCTTTGCTATTAAAATATGAATTCATGTAATCGAAATATATTCTTACACCATGTTTTGGTAAAAAATACCAATCATAACCAGCTTTAAGTCCATAGCTAACACCTATTATACTCTTTTCAAAATCACCCGGAATCTCTATAAGATTACTATAATAGTTAGAAGATATTTGCATAACGCTACCACCAACATAAATTCCTGCAATGAATTTATTTTTACTTTCTTTAGAATCTACCTTCTTACTACTTATATCATCAGCATGTATCATACTTATATTTACAAGCAAACATGACAACAAACCAACCACATTGAGCTTAAAAAAAACAACTCTACTAAAATAATCCATGATAAATCCTTAAAAAATTTTCAAATGTTACCATAATAATGCGTAATATCAAAACATTGCTAAGCATTGCTACATAAAAACTCCATAACAGACATCCTTATTTTCACACCATTTTGCACTTGTTCTAAAACTTTGCAATTAGCGTTAGAAAGCACCTCATCATCAATATCAATATTTCTATGTACAGGTCCGGGATGTAAAACTATTATGTCTTTATGTGTGATTAAATCTTTTGTGATACAGAATCTATTAGCATAATCTTTTAAGCTCCCATACATTTGCGTATTGTGCCTTTCTGTTTGCGTGCGTAATGCCATTATTATATCAACATTATCAATTATTTCATGTATGCTATGCGAAGTTTCTATGCGTGTTTTATATAAGAAATGAGGTGGTGCAACAAGAATCACTTTCATGCCAAATCTAGTTAGTAACTCTAAATTGCTATTAGCTACACGGGAATTTTTTATGTCTCCTACAATAGCGATAGTTTTACTCTTTATTGTTTCAAGACCATTCATGCAATCACCATGTCCAAAATGATTTGCTATTGTATATAGATCTAGTAATGCTTGCGTTGGATGTGCGTGAGCACCATCACCGCCGTTAATAATAGGGCATGAAGTAAAATTTGACAGAAAATTAGGAGCCCCAGCACTCTTATGACGGACTATTATTGCATGTGGTTGCATGGCATTTAATGTAGCGGCGGTATCAGCCATACTTTCTCCCTTTGCAGTAGAACTTTTGGCAACATCAAGTCTTATAACCTCTCCGCCTAGATTTTTAATTGCTATTTCAAAACTACTCAAAGTCCTAGTAGAATTTTCAAAGAAAATTGTAATAAATCTCTTGCCTTTCAATGTGTTATTGCTATCAGTAATGGTTAAAGTGCGTTTAAATATATCTTTTATCTCATCATTGCTTAAATCTGTTGTTTGTATAAGATGCCTAACACGCATAATTTACCTTATTTTTGAATTTTACAATGAAATATTATAACAAATTTGCTAAAATTAGTCATAAAAATACACAAAGAATATGAATGCAATACAAACTTTTAAATTTTATTATCGCATTATTCGCTAGCGTTACTTTTATACTATTTACTAATTGTTCATCTTATTTTTCAAAATCTGAATTTTTGAAAAATCCACCAGAACTTATCGCACAAAATAGTCGTATGGCTTTGTTAGTTTCAGATGATGGTAAATTAAAGGTTGTGGCTAGACTTATGCACTTAAATGAAGTAGATGGCGGTGTATATAAAAATAGAGAATATTTTTTTTTAGAAATATTTAATGATGATGAAGATGTTGTACTTCCAGATTCAATGAGAATTACTATGTTTGATAAACCACCATTATGGATTAGAGGTGTAGAGGGCAGGGAATTAGATGATGTGTTGTTTTTGGATAATTCATTATCATATGGTTTCCTAATAGCTTTTAATAGACCATCTGTTTTTAAGCTTAAGAACATGGAAATTAAGCTTGTTGTTGATAATTTTCAGCCAGCTATATTTAATTTTTCTTATACCATATTAAATTCTAAGCTTTAAATGGTATTTATGAAACCCATACAAAAGAGTCTATTTAAAAGGTTTATTATATGTTAGAATTTATATTTGATAGTGATGTAGAAATGTATAAATTTATGTTATATAAAATAAGAGATAATGAGCATAAAAAACAAGTTATACCACAAGACATGCTAGGCAGAACACTTGCATATAATTGCTTTATGCCTAGATTATCAAATAAAGAGCTTTTATATAATACTTTTGCTCACAGAGATAAGGTTAATATGGCACTTAGTATTAGTATAAAACAATTATCAGACATCATAAGTGAATGCAGTAATCAAAATAATTTAAATTTTAAATATGAATATGAAATATCAAGTATATTTGTTAATGATATATGTAAAACACAAGAAAATATAGTTGATTTTATAGGTTTTTTAAGGCGTTTAACACCTGCTTTTATAGCATATGATAGTGCAATATTTGATACATATCAAATATTAGAGATGGCAACAGCGGGAGCTGATATGATAGTTATTAACATATCGTATCTAAGGGCTTATATCGTTTGTATGCTAGTTTTTAAAGAAAACCCAAGTATTTTAGAAATGCTAAATATAGATGTATTTTTGCAAAAGCTAGCACAAATAAAAGCAAATAAAGTTTTATTGCAATATCATATAAAAGACTTAGAATCTATGTTGGTAGAGCATAGTAATAATTTGTTGGAATTTTGTTATACATTAGGATTAATACCATTAATTTATATTCAAACGCAAAAGGATTTTGAATTATTTAGAAACAAAGATATGTTAAATTGTATAGTTGCTGACAAATATTCTTTATTACCAAATGAAACATTAAATTTTATGTATAAGGATTCTATACAAACAAGTCAAGAAAATATTGATGTTGTAATTGAGAAATTTAGAGATAGTTAAAATCTATTCTATATAAGCAATGCAAACAGGTGTAGTAATTTAGAATTTAAGTTTAATAGTTACAATATATTATTGTGGCAACTGCATTTTAAGGGATACATATAAATTTATTAAAACTAATATGCGGTTATCCATACATAAAAGCCCATATAAAAATTTATTTGCTTTGCTATATTGTAACAAATCATAAATTTGCTACAAGTTGATAGTATGTAAATTATTGTTTCAATTCTTTAAATGTTTCATCAGCTTTTTGTATCACAGAATCTATTATATCCTCATTAAATGGCTTACATATAAAACTTGTTTCAAATTGTGATGGGGCAAAGCTTACTCCTTTTTCAAGCATTTTAG